>JAPYWV010000031.1 GCA_028276165.1 Acidilobaceae archaeon | reverse complement strand
CAACCAACCTGGGTTTCACGTCTAGGAGCCTATCTATCAAGACCTCCTCCTCCCTCCTGGTAACCGGGAGGTGGGTCATGTCCGGCATCATTGATACTAGTAGTAGGAGCTCGAAGTCATCCATCTCGGTGAGCTTCGAAAGCCAAACCCTAGCCCTCGGGACCGTCTCGGGGTCAACGTAGTTCCTTGAAACCTCGTAGCCTAGCACTGTAGCCCTATAGCCGTCCCCTGTGGCCTCCAGCAACCCCCACGACTCGAGGTCCTTCAGCGCTCTAACAGCTGTAGACCTAAGGTCTAGGCTGGGGTTCTGGAGAGCGTAGAGGGTCCTGGAGAGGACCCTGTGTACGCTGTCAACTGTTGTTGCAAACCCTGAGGCCACGAGACCTAACACCATGTGCCTCAACCCCCTAAGGCCTCTAAGCTTACTCTCAACCCTCTCAACCTCGCCTAGAACGTAGGTCTCCATGAGCTCCTCAACGGAGTCCCCGGGGCTGGCTACTATTACTGCCTCACCGTAGGGGTCTAAGCCAGGCCTCCCAGCCCTACCTGCTAGCTGCTTGTACTCCGCTACGCTAATAGGCTTCCAGAACCCCTCCTCGAACCTCGCGTACTCCTCTACCACAACCCTCCTAGCTGGTAGGTTAACCCCAGCTGCCAGCGTTGGGGTAGCGTATATGACCGAGATACCACCCCTCCTGAAGGCATCCTCAACTATCCTCCTCTGCTCGCTGGAGAGCCCTGCATGGTGGTACACTACACCTCTCGCCACAAGGTGTGCTAGCTCCTCTCTAAGAGCTCTAGGCCCCCCCGAGTCTAGTAGCTCCCTGGCAGCATCCCTTGCCACCACATCGTTGAAGTTAAGTTTGGGGGAGAACCTTGCAGCTCTAAGAGCTAGCTGTACAACCCTCCTCCTAGACTGGGAGAACACTAGACTCTGACCCCCCTCCTCCGAGCAGTCTATAGCTAGATCCACGTCAGCGATACCCGATACCTGTTTAACAACCCTCTCCCTCCCATCAGCGTACCTTATAACACCCCTCCAGTACACACCCTCGTATAGCGGTACAGGCCTCCAGTTATCGACCACGAGCTTCGCCTTAAGCCACCCCGCTATCTCAACAGCATTGGGAATGGTAGCGCTTAAACCGATAATCTGGGGTTGTCTCTCCATGGAGAGAACCCTTGATATGAGTGATTCGAGCGTAGGCCCCCTCTCATCATCCCCTATGTAGTGTATCTCATCTACAACCAGTACTGCTATCTCCTCGGCAACCCTAGGCTCGTTCCTTAGTATCGAGTCTAGCTTCTCGTAGGTCGTAACAACGACATCCCCCCTAACGGTGCCCTCGCTGTAGTCGCCTATGCTTATCCCAACACTGTAGCCCATCGACTCCAGCACCTTGAACTCCCTGTACTTCTCCATAGCAACACTCCTAAGGGGGACAGTGTAGAAAGCCCTACCCCCCCGCTGGGAGAGCCTATTGACTATAGCAACAAGGCCTATGAAGGTCTTGCCCGACGCTGTGGGCGTTGCAACTACAATGTTGTAACCCTCCTCCACGCCAGCCTCAAGAGCCTTAACCTGTGGTGGGTAGAGGTTCTTGTAGCCTAGGAGCTCTAATAGCTTCAACGTAGCCGGGGATAGCTTCAAAGCACGATCACTCTACTGGGCTGAAGCAGTCCTGTCTAACCTCCATTAGCATACCCTGCTGGTGTAGTCTCCTAACAACATCTCTCACCTTCTCCTCATCAACCTTATACCTTGACGTCACATCGTTAACTATATCCTGGATTCTAACACATCTACCGGACTCGGAGCTCCTCCTCTTAACAACATCCATCACCACTGACATAAGCCTCCTGGTCGTGAACCCCGCACCTGTCATTATAACACCTACGTCTACAACCCCACTCTCTATATCCAAGCCTACGCTCTGAAGGAACGCTGTCATCAACCTTATAGCGGCCTCCGCATCCTCCTCTGTAACCTCATCCCTTAAAGCCATCCTTGCATGTGCTTCTGCAAGCCTTATAATGGCCTCTAGCTGTCTCGCTGTTATAGGTATTGGTGCTTGGGAGCCCTGGGCTTGGTAGCTTAGGGCCGAGCTCCTCATTTCGACAAAGAAGTCCTCTATAAGCTTCCTAGCTTGTGGTGTTAGCTTAGGCCTCACGTACCTCCTAGCGTATATAATGTACTTCTTCAGGAGCTCCGGGCTAACCTCGGGTTTAAACTTCTCCGAGACACTGTGAGCTTCCAGTATGTGGCTTACAAGCCTTCTATCCCTCTCAACGCTTATCACATCTCTAACAACGAATATCAGGTCGAACCTGGATAGTATCGTTGGCGGTAGGTTCACGTTATCTATGAAGCTCTTCTGGGGATCGTAGACCCCGAGCTTAGGGTTACCAGCTGCTAGTATGGATGTCCTGGCGTTAAGCCTAGCAACGATACCCGCCTTAGATATGCTTATATACTGTTGCTCCATAGCCTCGTGTATTGCAACCCTATCGTTCTTCTCCATCTTATCAATCTCATCTATGACTGCAACACCACCATCAGCTAGCACTAGGGCCCCAGCCTCTAGGTAGAACTCGTTAGTCTTAGGATCCCTTATGACCGCAGCGGTGTTATGCACTATGAAGCCCTCGGCTACAAAGCTATGCATGTCATCGACAGTCACGTCGTAGACGAGACCACCGGGCTCCAAGACCACCCTGGTAACCCTAACAAGGGAGACCTCATTGTTTACATCGATCAAGCTACGTGATCTAAAGCCCCTCTTCCTCTCAAGGAGGGTGTCGAGGGCCTGGGAGAGCTTCCCACAACCAAAGCCGATGGAGTCCTTGAAAGCCCTAAGGGATACCGGGTCCGATATCCTAAGCCTAACCCCACCACCTCTCCTCTCGACCACAGCTACAACACCAAACCTCCTGAGTAGTAGTGATAGCTGCCTGGCTAGGAGCTCCGACCTAACAGGCAGGTATACGTAGCCTCTGGCAATGTGACCCCCAACATCGAACATCATTCTTAGGAACGCTGCTAGAAGGGGTTCCGGGAGCATTGGTATAAATGCTGGTATCATAAGCTCCCCCCTGTCCCTTGAGGGTTTGAAACCAAGCCCCACCAGTAGATCTCCTAGAGCCCCGCTCTCAACCTCGACAACGTGGACTCCATTACCCTTAGTTTTAACAACTGGTTTTAGGCCGAAGAGCTCCTCAACCCTCAAGGCTATACTGTTGGCGAGCTCCACTCCCCCAGCCTTAAACCTCACCTTGTAGACACTACCCCTCCTCCTAAGCTCTCCTACGGTGTAGAGGAGTGCTAGGAGCTCCAGGAAGGATACACCCATCACGGGGAGCTTGATCCCCGACTTAACACCTTTACCTCCACGGCTAACACTCTCAACGTAAGCCTCCACATCGGACATCCTAAGGCCTATTCTGCTTAGAATCCTCCTAAGCTCCCCTATCCTAACTAGCCTCCTAGAAGTCACCCCCAGGGTTCTCCCATCAACACCCTTTATGGCCGAGATGATATCCGCTAGGCCCCTCCTCAGCCTAACCAGCATGTTGTCTGGGAGTAGATCTAGAAGTGTGAGGTTCTGTACTGGGAGTAGTTGTGGTAGCCTTCTAGCAATAGCAATGTAATCCCCTTCCCTTAGCTCCCTAGCTTTAACCCACTCTAGCCTCCCATTACGTAGTGCTAGCACCATAGTCTCAGGTGTCACCTTAAGCTCGTGCTCTATGCTCGTCTCCACCCTCACGATGCTATCGGATTGGAGGGCATAAGTGTTGTAGGCCTTCGCTACGACTATAGACCCGTTGTGGTAGGATGCTAGGGTTACAGGGCCGGCCATGGTGGTTACTATGCCATCCTCTATGGCTACGTTTGCAACCCTAGACTCCACTATCGACCTAGCTGTTACAATTCCATCGCTTGAGTACACTAGGGTGTCACCGCTAACACAGAGGCCTGCAGCCGTAGCCCCCTTGCCTGTTGTGAACACAGATCTGGGTGCTATGCGTGCAGCAGCTTGCAGCAACTGGCTTTTAGCAACACCAGGATCCCCTATGAATAGTACGTGTATATCACCCCTAATCCTGGTACCATCGGGTAGTATCTTGGGCACACCACCGAAGAGTAGTAGTGCTATAGCCTCCTTTAGATCCCAGTAGCCGTATATGCTTGGGGCTATGCTGGCTACGATCTTCTCCTTAACCCAGGGGTCTCTCGCCAGCTCCCTGATAGCCTCCTCATCCTCCCTCGTTATGCTAACCTCCTCTAGAACCCTCTCTGAGACCCTGATACTGTTAGCCTCTATGTATGGCTCGTAGAGTGGGCTCCTCTCACTACTACCGCTAAGCTTCACAACCCCCACCACTGAAACCCTATCACCTGGCCTAACGGAGTCAACAATATCACCTCTAAGGTGTACCTCAATACTCCTAGGCATCTGCCCTCCAGGCACATCCTCAGGCTTCTCCTGCACTACTATCTTCTGCCAGTCGACATACTCAGATTTCTCCCTTACGAGCACGAACTTACCCCCGCCCTCCCCGCAAACAGGGCATATACCGGGCTTCTCCACCCTCTCCTCAAGCTCCTCCTCATCCTGAGGCCATTGGAACTCTGAGCCGCACTTATCATGTCTGAAGACGGCTTTAACCATCTTACTCCTAATAGGGTGCATCCTCGTAACTATACCCTCTATCTGGACAAGCTTGCCAACATGCTCGCTCCTAACATCCCTAATCTTCAGGACGTCGAAGAGGCCTGTCACCCTAACGTAGAACTTCTTCTTCCTCTCAACAAGCTCCGGGTACTCTAGCTCTAGGAGCTCTCTAACAGCTTCACTCGCATCTCTTAGAACCTGTAGTGGTTTCTCTACTAGATCCTCTGCTAGCTCCCTATCGTACCTGTATAGGTCTGCGAAGTCTACTATAAGGCTTCTACCACCAAGGCTAGCCATCCTCCTAAGCCTCTCAATGTACTTGAACCTACCACTCTCATCCCTAAAACCTGATATGAACTCCTTGAACCTCTCGACATAGCCTACCTCAACAGCACCGCTCAAGACCCCCTACCCCCGGTTACAGAGCTTTTAACATAGCTCCTCCACGACTCTATAGCCTCAACGACGTGGTTGTACACTATCCTCTCCTCAGGAGTCATCCTATCCCTGAACTCCTCACCACCAGAGTACGATAGCTTAAGTATCTTAGCTAACCTAGCCTCAGCTAGGTCTAGGAGGTTCCTCTCAGCAACCTCCCTATCCCTGAGTATAGCCTGGCTTGGAGACTCCCTAACAAGCCTTGTAAGCCTCTCGACGAGCTCGAAAGCCCTCATGTAGAAATCCTGGGGTACCTGTGTCAGCAGACCAACACTAGACCTCTTCTCCTTGAAATGATGGACGTTAATGTAGTCTAAGTCCACAGAGCCATCCCTAACCTCGACGAAACCAAGATCCCTCAACAACCTAGCCTGCCACCTAGGCAACTCAACCTCATCACCCCTCCTCACATCAATAAAACCAGTTGGGGTTGGGAGAGAACGGTAGTCCTTCAGGAAGATAACCCTAACACGTTTAAACTCGTAATCCAGCCTAACCAACCTAAGCCTCTCACCAATCACCAAAAACCATACCCCACACTAACGGTAGGCTACCAGAGAATATAACCGATGAAGGGTAACACTCATTACCACAGCTCCTCAACGGATGGTGGTTCACAGCCTCCCTCAGACCCCATCACCCACCTCTCAACGGTTAGAGGACCCGGATCACCCCACGGGAGCTGTTAGCCCCCACAGCAGGGGGTACATCCACCCTCCCCCGGTAATCTAAGCCTAGGCGGGCTCATAGGCCTTAAGACCTCATCGGCCTCCATGAAAACTAAGATAGCCTTAGGAGGAGCTCAACCACTTGAAAGGAAGTACATGTAACTCCCATGTTTAAGCAAGCTTCCTAGACTCCAGCTCCCAAGAGGTGGCAGACCTTTTATAGTTTAATTCAACAGAGCCCGTAAAGCCCTGGATCAACCTGGTGAGGTTCCTACACTAGAGGGCTGGCTTTAAGCTACAGCTCTAAGTAACCTCCAGTTTTTCAAAGGGTCTATGGCGGAGCTCCCATAGTAACCCATGGTGGGGTTACCATAGTTATATGGCGGTTACCTTATACTTTAAACATGTGGGCTTAAGCTACTAAACTAATGTCCCACCCATGTAGGTGTTTGCACGCTCACCGAGCTTAATTTGTGTTCATAGTCTGACCTCGGGTGACTGGCCTCAAGTAACCCCCACCGTAGAAGGATCGTCAGCCCTACATCAGGTAAGGTTTCTAGAGCTCTACAAAATGATAGAGTTACATAGCTGTTCTTAGGAGGTTTTTGGGTTATTAAACCCTTGGGTGGTATAGCTTTTACGAGGTGTGGGTTTTGAGTTTAGCTGAGCTCTTGTGGGTTGAGAAGTATAGGCCTAGGAGCCTCGATGAGATTGTTAACCAGAGGGAGGTTGTTGAGAGGCTTAAGGTTTTCGTTAAAGAGCGTAGTATGCCTCACCTGCTATTCGCAGGGCCTCCTGGTACTGGGAAGACTACTGCTGCTCACGCTCTAGCTCATGACCTCTATGGTGAGAACTACAGGCAGTACGTGTTAGAGCTTAACGCCTCCGATGAGAGGGGTATTAATGTTATTAGGGAGAAGGTTAAGGAGTTTGCTAGGAGTAGAGCTCCTGAGGGTATCCCCTTCAAGATAGTCCTCTTGGATGAAGCTGATAACATGACAGGTGATGCTCAGCAGGCCCTTAGGAGGCTTATGGAGCTCTACACAGCATCCACCAGGTTCATACTATTGGCTAACTACCCCTCCAAGATAATAGATCCTATCCAGAGTAGGTGTGCCTTCTTCAGATTCACCCCGTTGAGCAGGGATGATGTTGTTGGTAGGCTTAGGTACATTGCTGAGAGGGAGGCTGTGGAATACGATGATGAGGCCCTAGACACCATATACGAGATTAGCGAGGGTGATATGAGGAAGGCTATAAACATACTGCAAGCAGCAGCGGCCATGGGGAGGGTTACGGTTGAAGCTGTGTTCAAGGTAGTGGGGATGGCTAGGCCTAGGGAGGTTAGGGAGATGATCAAGCTAGCTCTCTCAGGCGACTTCACCAAGGCACGTGAGGTGATGAGAAAGCTTATGCTAGAGTATGGGTTGAGCGGTGAGGATGTGGTAAGGCAGATCCACAGGGAGATATTCAGCTCGGAGCTCAACATACCAGAGGAGCTAAGGGTGATGATAGCAGACTACCTGGGAGAGATACACTTTAGGCTAGTTGAGGGTAGCGATGATGATATACAGCTCTCAGCCCTCATAGCATGGCTGGCCTTGATGGGGAAGAGGTTGAAGTAGATGAGCGGAAGGCTACCATGGGTTGTCAAGTACAGGCCTAGGAGGGTTGACGAGGTAGTAGGACAGGATGAGGCTAAGAGGGTTCTAAGAGAATGGCTAGGGCAGTGGGCTAAGGGTAGGATCCCGGAGAAGAGGGCGGCCCTACTCTACGGCCCCCCCGGTGTTGGGAAGACTAGCTTGGTTGAAGCCCTAGCTAGGGAGCTGGACTTCGACGTCCTAGAGCTTAACGCTAGTGATTACAGGAGGAAGGCTGATATAGAGAGGACGGTGGGGGTAGCGGCTGGTAAGAAGCCTCTCTTCAAGAGGGGCCTCATAATACTAATGGATGAGGTTGACGGGATAGACCCTAAGGCCGACGAAGGCGGGCTTGAAGCACTCCTAGGCATAGTGAAGAAGACCATTAACCCAATAGTATTCACGGCCAACGACCCCTGGAAGGAGCAGCTGAGACCTCTAAGGGATCTATGTCTTATGGTCGAGTTTAAGGAGTTAAGCGAAGGCGCTCTGATGGCGCTCCTCAAGAGGATATGCGATAGCGAGAGAATATACTGTGACGAGGGGGCCCTAAGGTATATTGTTGAGAAGAGCATGGGGGATGCTAGAGCGGCTATAAACGATCTCCAGGCTGTTGCTGAGGGTTACGGTAAGGTCACCTTAGACCTGGTTAGGGCCATAGTTAAGGGTAGGGATAAGACCCTCAACATATGGAGAACGCTTAACAACATATTCTACGCCAGGCAAGCCTGGATGGCTAAGAAGGCTGTCACACAGAGTGAGGAGGATTACGAAAGCCTCATAACATGGCTTAGCGATAGTATACCAAAGAAGTACGAGGACCCACTAGACCTGTACAGGGCTTACGAGGCCCTAGCTAGGGCTACACTACAGCTCTCAAGGGGTAAGACTACTGGTGAGTGGAGCCTACTATCATACGTATTCGACCTAATGGGCCCAGGGGTGGCTTTCGCAAGGATTAGCGGGGGTATATCCAGGGAGAAGTACGGGTTCCCAGAGAAGGTTAGGTTAGCAGTTCAGCTTAAGAGTGTAAGGGAGGTTAGGGAGAAGCTAGCAGAACAACTCTCGAGGAGTATCCTAGCATCGAAGTCGACTATTAAAAACGAGGTGATACCGTACATGATGGTCATATTCAGGAATGAGAGCAACCCCCTGATGGCGGCTAGACTAGCGCTAGGCTACAGGCTCGACAAGGAGATGATAAAATTCCTAGCAGGGCCTAACGCTGACAACGTGATCAAGGCTATTGAGAAGATTAAGAGGGCTAAACCAGAGGAGGTTAAGGTGGAGGTAGAGAGGCAGCCTAAAGCTCAGCCTAAGCCTCCAGCCAAGGAGGGGAGGGAGGAGAGGAGGCCTAGGACGACAGGGGGCCTGGATAGGTTTATTAAGAAGTGATAGGCTTCTTAACCTTACTCTCAACCCTAATATCGGTAATCCTCGTGTAGGGGTACTGGCCCCCCTCATCCTTCTCATACTTCTTAACCATATCCCAGATGGTTAGAAGCGCTACACTAACACCTGTAAGAGCCTCCATCTCAACACCAGTCTCAGCCTTAGCCTTAACGGTAACCCTAACCTCGACATAGTCACTACCATAGGAGAAATCCACCTTAACATGGGTAACCGGTATGGGGTGGCACAACGGCAGTATGCTAGGGGTGTTCTTAACAGCTAGGATAGCAGCTACAGAGGCTACACTCTCAACATCACCCTTCTCAACCAAACCCTCACGAATCCTCCTAACAGTATCCTCCTTCAACAGTATCCTACCAGAAGCAGTAGCCTCCCTATAGACAACATCCTTCGCCGTAATATCAACCATGGAGACCTGAGACATACCATAAACACCCTCCACACACAAGAGGCCACTACCAACTGGTACCAGGGTGAGCCTATAAGAGCCCATCTAGACCAAAGGTCACCCCCAGGGGAGCCCACGGCCCCCGTCAGCTAGGTCTAAGAGGGGCTCCCGCAACACCCACCAGTTGAAACCCTTAATCCTGAAACGAGATATTCTGGGAGGTGAGATCGAAAGAGTATGATTCGAGGACGTTCAATCCATGGAGGGAGCTCTACACCTGGACTCTGATTCTAACAGTGCTAGAGCTCCCGTCAAACGCTTTAAGTAACCTCCATCACATGCCCCCTACATCGCTGGGAGTTACTCTAGTAAAAGGGGGACCATAGGTTAAACTCGTATTCAGGAGCTCCAGCCCTGGAACCCAGTACCCGGGGGGTGTAGACTAGCCGGCCCTAAGCTTTAAACCTACTAGGAATCTAGGAATTAGGTGACGTTAGGAGGCTCTATCGGCAGGAGCTATGGTTACCATCCGGAGGTAAACTAAAGTTCTAATAGCCTACTGGAGCTTCGGAGACCATAGGTTAAGGTAATCTCGTTGGAATGTTGCTAGACGCTGGTGGAGCTCTAGGATCGATTCAACGTGTTATAGGCTAGCCTGAATTAAGTTATAAAAGCCTTTGGTTAGAGCTTGTTGGCGCATAGGGGAGCCCTAGCATCTTCACATCAGATCATTATCAATCCCAAGGTTGGGGGTTACCTAGAGCGTTCGATAAAAGCTTTAGCTGCCGTCAAACCGGGATCTAGGTTTAGGCTAGTTGTTAGCTTCTACAGTGACCTCTCAGTATTTAGTTAAGGTTTCCCGAGATTTAGAGTTGAGTTGTGTGTATCTATGTTTAACCATTTTAGGTTCTCATGTTTAACCCTTGTTGGGTGTACTCTCTTGGCTTATGGTGGTTTTAGGGAGTTAACTCCTGTGGATGAGGCTGTTGACCGTGCTAGAGCTCTTGTAAGGCATAGGCCTCCTATCGTGGAGGTCCCTGTTGGCGATGCTCTGGGCCGCTATGTTGCTGAGGATGTTGTAGCCCCGTTTGATATACCACCTTTTAACAGGTCTGTTGTTGATGGTTATGCTGTTAGGAGTAGGGATACCTTCGGGGCCTCTCCTAGTAACCCTATTGTGTTGAAGGTTAAGGGTTTCGTTGGTGTTGGCGAGACCCCGGCCTATGGTGTTGGTGAGGGTGAGGCTGTAGAGGTCTCCACTGGGGCCCCCCTACCTCCTGGCGCTGATGCTGTTGTCATGTACGAGAAGGCTAGGAGGATCGGTGATGTCATCGAGGTTCTAGAGCCAGTCCCGCCTCTGGGTAACGTGTCTAGGGT
Organism: Acidilobaceae archaeon; assembly: GCA_028276165.1. GTDB lineage: Archaea > Thermoproteota > Thermoprotei_A > Sulfolobales > Acidilobaceae > DSZV01. The sequence goes on along the minus strand of JAPYWV010000031.1, from coordinate 5,204 downwards.
TGGTGAGGATGTTAGGAGGGGTGAGGTGGTAGTACGTAGGGGTACGAGGCTCATGCCATGGGATGTAGCTGTCCTAGCATCACTTGGGTTCAAGAGGGTTAGGGTCTACGATGTTAGAGTTGCAGTCGCGTGCATCGGGGGGGAGCTTGTGGAACTGGATAGCGTTGACGATGTAGAGTCGCTGTTTAAAAGAGGGTTTATAGTTAATAGCAATAGGTACTCCATGGAGGGGTTGCTGAGATACCACGGTTTCACCCCAGTGTACATGGGCATAGTGCGGGATGACGTGGAGGCTATAAGGGCTGTCCTGGAGGAGGCTTTGGAGAAGTATGATGCGGTGATAACAACGGGGGGCGCGTCGGTTGGCAGGATAGACTACACCGTGGAGGCGGCCAGATCCCTTAACCCAGAGCTCCTAGTACACGGTATCCTCATGAGGCCCGGTAGGGCTAACAGCCTAGCCGTGGTAAGGGGGAAGCCCGTCTTCATGCTAAGCGGGTTCCCAGTAGCATCGATAATGGGTTTCGAGGCTCTAGTTAAACCAATACTACTACACATGGTTGGAGCTGGGGAGGAGCCTAAACCACGTATCAAGGGGATCCTGACGAGGAGGGTTACAACCCCCGTGAACACGAGGAGCTACGTTAGAGTAAAGGTTTACACCAGGGAGGGCAGAGTCTTTGTAGAACCCCTAGCGCTGACAGGGAGCGGTATCCTAAGCACCCTGATCAAGGGTAACGGTATACTCATTGTACCCGAGAACAGGGAGGGGTTCGATGAGGGTGAGGAGGTGGAAGTAGTGCTACTAAGAAGCCCCGCTAGTATAGAACCTTAACAACCTGAACGTACTCAATACCACCAACCCTGAGGACCGCATCGGGGTTAACAAGACCCCTCTCAACAGCCATACCAACAATCCTAGAACCCACCAGGATCAAAACATCAGAGTCCTCAAGATACCTTAAAACCTCCTCCTCCCCAACAAGATCCCCACCGTAGAACTCCCGGCTAACATCTATAACAACACCCCTACCACTATCACAAACCCTAACCCCCAAAACCTCCTCATCAACAATACTAGCCATAACACCACCACCCGGGAGCTCGAAAACCCTAACATAGAAGCCTCTCAAAGGAACAACACCACCACAACCACTAGAGTTAGGGGGGTTCCAGAGTTAATCTAATCAGCTCTAAAAGCTCGTAAGGTGGCGATAGCTTCAATAACTCCCGGAGCTCCAGCCAGGTGAGATTTTAGGTAACCACCCGTTAAAAACAGCTTGATTTTTAATCCATGGGGGTTAGCTTACCATAACCCATCCTTTTGTCTTGCTATCGTAGTACACCATGCCTGCCTTGTTTAGTATTTCGAAGAGTTTAGCGTATTTGCCACTAGCCTCCATGGCTTCTGTTGGGTCGCTTGTCTTTATGTTTTTTATTGTTGTTTTAAACTCCTCCAGGGAGCTCCTGTCTATTAGTATTGCGTTGCCCCCGGCTGTTATCACCAGCGCCCCCGCTCTTACGCCTTCCTCTACCAGGTTTTCAGGTGTCGTCCTGTACCTCTTGTAGGCCTCTCCTACGACTATGTAGCCTTTGGTTTTGAGCTCCTCGACAAGCCTCTCCCCCAGCCTGTACCTACCACCCTTACCACCTCTCTCCTGTAACATCTCCCTCAATGCCTTCAGCTCAGCCTCAACCCTCTCAAGGGATTCTCTAATCCTCTTCACCTCCTCTAGCAACCCCTTAGACACCATTAGTGCTGCCTTCTCAGCGGCCATGGACGCTACTCTTTCAAGATCGTCTCTGGGTGGTATTCTAACCCTCCGGGCTCCCTCCTCTCCCACGCTTAGCACCGATTTAACTGGGGTCTGGAGGAGGTTTAAAGAAGGCTACTCCTAGGTCTCTACAAGCTTATCCTTGAACACCTTGAACGGGTGTACTGGCACTCTGCCGTCGACGCTTATGGGTCTTAGTGCTGGTGGGGCCTTCCTATAGCCTGGCATTTGCTGTTCAAACCTATCCTCTAGTGTTGTCTTAGTTAGATCCTGGTAGAATACTCCTAACGGTATCCTATCCCCGAACTCCAGCATCTTCTCTATAATCCTTGGTATCTTAGCGTAATCCCCGGGCCCCCTAATCCTTGGATCCCATAGTGGGTCTTCTTCATTCAAATAGTATATCCTCTCCTCATACCACTCCTTTGTCATCATGTCATTGTATGTTGGGCATGGTTGTAGTATGTCTATGAAAGCTGAACCCCTATGCTCTATAGCGGCCTTGATCAGGTCCTTAAGCTGGTTCACGTGGTAAGCGTAACCCCTAGCTATGAACGTGTAGCCTGAAGCATAGGCTAGGATTAAGGGGTTAACCCTATCCTGCACGTTAGGGTATGGTAGGGCCTTGGTTTTAACACCAGCGGGTAGGGTAGGCCCGGCCTGCCCCTTGGTTAGACCGTAGACAGCGTTATCGAAGAGCAGCACCGTTATATCAATATTCCTCCTACCGAGGGCCACGAAGTGGCCACCGCCGATACCAAGTAGATCGCCATCACCGCCTACAACCACGACCTCGAGCTCTGGGTTGGCGAGCTTAACACCGGAGGCTACAGGTATGGATCTACCGTGTATAACGTGCATGTTGCTACCCCTAATGTAGTACACTGACCTAGAAGAGCACCCTATACCGCCTACGACTACAAGCCTCCTAGGGTCTATGTCGAGCTCCGCTAAAGCCCTGTGTATGGCCGTTAGTATGCCGAAATCACCGCAACCAGGGCACCACTGGACCCAAGCCTCAGTCTTATAGTCAGCCCACCTACGCACCACCGCTCACCACCACCCTCCGAGCACCCTCGCTCAAGACCCTCTTAACACCGTAGACTATCTCGACATCGTAGAAAGGTCTAGCGTTAAACTTCTGAATCAAATGCCCGACCTCGATCCCGGTATGAGCTCTAACTAGGAACGCTAGCTGGCCCATGGAGTTAGCCTCAACCCCTATGATGAGATCAGAGTTGTCGAGGATCTCGGAGACGGTCTTCGAGGGGAACGGGCTTAGGATCCTTAGCTGTAGGAATTTAACCCTCACCCCCTCCCTCTCCAACTCCTCCATCGCACTTATTATAGGTTGCTTTGTGGACCCAAACGATACGATGGTCACCCTAGCATCCGGGTCCCCGTGAACACTTAGCTTCTCCTCCTCCGGTATGCTCTTAGCCATCGTCTCGAACTTCCTCAACCTCTTCTCGACCATCGCCTCCCTATCAACCGGGTCTTCGCTTGCAAAACCATACTCGTCGTGCTCCAGGCTCGAAGCCACCATTGTAGTGGTGCCTAGGGGTGCGAAGGGGCTTATACCATTATCTGTAACCTCGTACCTCTTGTAGCCCTCGGGTGGGCTTTCAACCCTTAGGCCCCTGTTTATACTGATCCTACTCACATCTAAATCCCACTCGTCCAACACTGTTATCGTTGATGCTAGGTACTTGTCTAGCAGGTGTATTACAGGTGTTTGGAACATCTCAGCCCAGTTGAAGGCTTTTATGGCATCGTAGAATGCCTCAACGTGGTCCCCCGAGGCTACAACAATCTTGGGTGTATCACCGTGGCCTGAGAATATAGCGTGTAGTAGATCCTGCTGGCCGGTCCTGGTAGCTATCCCAGTGCTAGGCCCAGCTCTCATCCAGAGGGTTACTACTACTGGAGCCTCCATCTCAACAGCCATGCTTATAGCTTCGTTCATCAAGCTGAAGCCGGGCCCGCTTGTAGAGGTTGCAGCCCTCGCTCCCGCTACAGCAGCCCCAATGGCCATGTTTATAGCGGATATCTCATCCTCCGTTTGGAGGACAACTATGGGTAGCCTGTCGAGCCCCAGCCTCCTAGACAGCTCCCCTAGCTCCACGTACTTGTTCTCCTCTATGTAGAAGGCCTCGTCGGATGCAGGTGTTATGGGGTAGAATGTCTCAAACGTAAGCCCCCCAACTATCTTAGCCATAGCTACAACCTCGTTACCACTAGCCACCATCCTAACCCTACCCCTATGAGGCCCGTCTGGGAGCTCTTTCATGCTACCAAAGTTCCACTCCATGAACTCGAAGGCCACCCTGGCAGCTGTTACATTGGGGGCTAGTATCTTGGGCCTCCTACCAAACTGAGCCTCTACAGCCTTAACGATGTACTCTAAGCCTACACCTAGAGTGTAGAGGCCTGCAGTTAAGCCTATGACGTTAACAGTCTTAGCTATAGAGGCTATAGGAGCCCCCAGGGTTTCGGAGACCTTCTTCAGCATATCCTTTAGTGGTAGGCCAACAGTCCTAACCCCCCTCTCCTCTAGAACCTTAACAGCCGAGCCTACAGTGGGTTTCATATTGATGCTCTCGAAGAACCTCCTAAGCCTAGATCTAAGGGATGGCTCCATCGAGGCTATCTTTGTAGCATCTGTTTCAACACTATCAAGATCGTACACCAGGTAACCCCCCTCCCTCACGTCGTTGATGTGTGTTAGGACGCTCTCAGCATCGATTGCTACCACCAGGTCAACAGGGGTCCTAAGAGCCCTAGCAGGCCCATCCCTAACCCTCACATGGTAGTAGCTATGGGCCCCCATTATGTTGCTATGATACTCCCTCGTTCCAAGAACATTGTATCCTTTGACAACGAAAGCCTTAAGGGCTATCTGCCCTGCAGACTCTACACCACCACCCTGAGGACCGCCTATTATGAAGCTCAAGTCGACCAAGGACATCACCCCTCGTATATCTCATCCCTAACATCCGGGTCCACGTAGGCACCCCTAACAACCCTATGTCCTTGAACCCAGTGGGTTGAAGCCTCCTCCCTAGTTAGCCTAACCCTGCATGAAGCACACCAGTAGAACCTATCAGCATCAACACTCATCATGGAATGCTTAGAGCAATAGTAATCCTCGAAGGTAACCTCTCCCCAAACGGTACAGTAGCCCGCGAAAGGGTAGTGGACGTGTGGAAGCCAGTTAGCACAGTTAAAACACCCCAGACCCCCACTCGACCTCTTAACTATCACTGCTTCCATCGATCCCCCAACACCTCTTAGGTTTTTTCAGTTTAAGCCTTAAGTTCTCAGATATTAAGCTTACAAGGGGTTAGGGGTGGTCTTCGGCCCTCTAGGTGATGGGGATCACATGATATCAGGGCATAAAGTGAGGGTTACTAGGTCGCCAGAGGGGGT
>JAPYWV010000123.1 GCA_028276165.1 Acidilobaceae archaeon | reverse complement strand
CCGCTGTGGGCCCCTATGGTCTTGGTTGGGTGAGGGGGTATTTAAGCTTTACCCTACATCATCCCCGGCTAGGCCGGCTAGGGATCTCGATGTTGTGTTCTGTTGGAACACCTAGCAACGGTTGAGTTTAGGTCTTCCGCTACTTCAACAGAAAAGTGTATTAAGGATCCATGGCTAGCCAGGGATTAGTTTTGAAGTGTGCTACTTGTGGGTTTGGAGTTTAAAGGTTTTCCCCTGGCTAGAAGGTTGAGTTCTGAGAGCATAGCTTAGGCTACTCCTACACAGCCTAACGTTGGAATATTTTTATGAAGGTACAAGGTGGTACTTTGCCTTTCTCCAGTTTGCAAAATAAAAACTAAAATATTTTCAAACGTGAATATTGAAGCTTAAAGCCTTAGCATGTGGAAGTTTAACTTAGGTTTGGAAGTCGTATGGGTAATCACAACTCGCGACTCTCTACTTTTAAATTTCTAGATCCACTTCTACCTTAGGGTTGTTTCTTGACTGGGTCTTTGGGTTTGGTTGTTAGTGATAGGGATCTTGTTGGGCCTTGGTCTCTTGTTAGGGTTTCCGGTGTTGATGAGGGTTTTAAGGTTCTCTCCTCTATTGATGATGGTAGGCCTGTTGTTTTTGTTTTTGATGGTGCTTGGGGTAAGGTTGGTGATCTTCTTAGGGTTGCTAGGTCTAGGGGTTTGAATGAGTTCTACCTTGATTTTGTGGATGCCGGTGTTGAGGAGGGTCTTTTGGGCGGTGTTGTTGGCTTGGATGCTCTGGTCTACGCTAGGCTTCTTAGGCTTAGGTTTTCCGATGCCTCCAGGGCTCCTGTTAGGCTTAGCCTTGGTAAGGTTGTTAGTAGGAGGGATCTCTTGAGGGCCGGCCCTGTTGCAGCTCTAGAGTACCTTGTAAGACCTGTTGTCGATGAGGGTCCTTGCTCCAGCTTGAGGGGTTGCACTATGTGTGTTAACGTGTGCCCCGAGAAAGCTCTATCAGGTAAACCTCCCATAGTCGATTATGACAAGTGCACCCTCTGCGGACTCTGCTTTAGCATATGCCCTGTTGAAGCCATACACTCCCCCCAGTTGACCCCTAAGGCTGTTGAGGCTTTCATAGCGGCTATTAGGGAGTCTTTGAGGGAGCCTGTGAACATTGTTATAGCGGAGTACGGGGCCCTACAGGATATAGCTGGGGGTTTAGCGGGGTACAAGGTTAAACCTACAGTAGCGCTCCCCGTATGGTCCCTAGCTGAGGTAACACCCCTGGTCTTGCTCAAGCTAGCATATCACGGCTTCACACCAGTAATCTACGCTAAGGGTGGAGGTGGCCTGGAAGATCCTATTGTTGAGTTGGAGAAACTAGGAGTTGTGAGAGTTGCTAGGAGTGTTGAGGAGCTAAAAGCTAGGCTAAGCGAGGAGCCCTTATTCAAGGTGGGGGAGGTTGATGTAACAGCCAGGGGGTATGTTTTAAGAGTACTAGGGGAGGTTGTGGAGAGAGCGACACTAAGCTTCCCCGGGGTCGGGTACCTTGAAGTTGATGAAAACCTGTGCACTCTATGCGGCGCATGTGCTAGGGTATGCCCTACGAATGCTCTAACATTACACGAAGGGGATACCGTTAAACTCGTATTAAGGTTAAGCGAGTGCACTGGATGTAGGGAGTGTGAGACATCGTGCCCCGAGAAGGCTATAAGAGTTAAATGGGCTTACGAGAGGGGGGCTTTGGAGAGGAAGCTTGCAGAATCACGGATAGCAAGGTGTGTAAAGTGCGGAGCCCCCCTGGGGCCAGAGGCTTTAATAGTGGCTGTTGAGAGGAGGCTGGGTATAACAGGTGATGTTAGTGGAAGGCATACCAGGTTGTGTAGCAATTGTAAAGCACTTTCAATCATAGAGGATCTAGTGAGGTAGGATCACTGGGTTCCACGTACTTGCGTTAAACCCTTCTACCTTAACACCCTCACTATCAACTCTATGAGCCCCGCTAGTACTATGCCAATCACTATGTTGGGTATGAACCTACTATAGAGTATAGCTTGTATCACGGCCTCCGGTACACCTATACTCCCACTTGAAAGTGCCTGGTCTAAGCTGGAGCCGAGGCTGTGGAATGCAGCTGCAGTGAATATGAGTATAAGTGCTAGGGCTATCGAGTTAAGTATCCTCACATCCCCCCTAACAGCCTCCCTTACAACGTTACCAAGGAGTATGTAGAGGGTTGCTCCTATAAGCCCTAGTGGCACCCCCAAGCCTAGGAGGCTGACTAGGGCATCGGTTAAACCCATAGTCTTATAGGTGTAGTATGTCACCGCAACCCCCCCGATGGATAGTACTAGTAGTATTGTTAGAGAGGCTAGCTTGATGTGAGCCATCTCCCTTAAATCCTCTAGAACTCCGAGAGCAAACCTAGCTATGTAATCTTCTAGGTTAAACCCTTTAACCATCATGATGAGCCCTAGTAGGAGTAGTGCTATCTTAACCGCTATCGATATGAGGTTGAATAGTAGGAGTAGTGCTATAACAGCTAGGATTAAGCCTGGGATCCCGAGAGCGTACCTAGAGTACCTTGGATCCTCCAAAGCCTTCCTAGCATACCTTAGTAGTAGCGTGTAGCTAGTCTCAACACCCGCATGCTGTTCGACGATAACACGTTTAACAGCAGCCACGGGCGCAACATCGCTTAGAACCTCTGCAACCATAACCTCATCAAGACCATCACCTACAATGTATAACTCTACGGGCACACCGTAGCCTTTAACGATATCCCTAATCCTCTCCTTAACCTTAACCTGAGCTTCAACAATATCCCTCCTATCACCTCCAACAACAACTATATCAGCATCCCTACCCCTCATCTTCAACCTCTTATACAGGCTAAAACCTGCGAACATCGCGTTTAAATCAGCATCCTCAGGCCTCTCCTGGGAGTACAGGAGGGCAGCCTTTAAAACCTCATCCTCACCCTTTACAACACTAACACCCAGAACATCTGATATATCGTTATCGATATCGATGACGACCACAAGGGGCTTCGGCATGTCCAATAACACTACACCTTACCCTAACTCCCCATAGGTATACTGTGTTCTAAACCTTTAAAAACGGTTAACTCTAGGTTTCTGGAGGGTGGATTTTAAGTTAGAGTTAGGAGCCTTCCACAGGTTTCTCCTGGAATTTCAAGGTGTTTAGTATCGTTGTAGCTAGATGCTCCGGCTTCGTATACCACTTATCATAGGTATACTTCTTTCCACGGTACGAGAGCTCCACATAGTCCCTTGTATCCTTCACAGACATGACCACATCGTTCCCCCTCAGCAAGTTAATAGAGTCTCTTCCTACAGCCACCACCCTCAAACCATACCTAGCTACCTCACCCTCAATGATCTCCCTTAACTTGCTTAAATACTCGCTCACATGAGACACCTAAGACGTTCTTAAAGAGGAAAACCTTTAATCTATTCATGAAAAGGAGCCGTGCCCACTAGTGCTAGCGAGAGCCTCCAACACATGTTAACTAAGCAGGCTGAC
>JAPYWV010000122.1 GCA_028276165.1 Acidilobaceae archaeon | reverse complement strand
GCGATAGGAGCCCTAAGAACACCGAGGAGGGCGACACGAACCCTCCCATAAACATCACCAAGCACACCAGCCACAGGAGACAGGGTGAAAGCCAGACTCTCAGCAGCAACCAGGAGGACCACGAAAACGTAAGCCTCACCACCAAAAACATCCCTAACATAAGCCCTACTAGCAGTATACCAAACACCAAAACTCAAAGCATCCAAAGCCAGAACAAACCCAATAACAAAATACACCAACCACATAAAACCATCCCAACCCCACCACATACAACCCCCACCTTAAAAGACGAAGAACACTAAAACCATCACCCCCAAAGAGCAAATTTAAAACTTAAACCCTCCAGCCTAACCCGGAGAGATAGAAGGGAGGCGGCCGTCGTCTAGCCTGGACTAGGACGCCGGCCTTCCAAGCCGGCGATCCCGGGTTCAAATCCCGGCGGCCGCACCACCCAACCACTCCCACCAATCACTCCAGAGTAACCTCTAGAACCCACCTAGAAGCCTCCTCACCCTCCCTCCTAAGCTTTGAGAAATTTCACCCAACCCCTCATACCCAGGTTCTCGAACTCTAAGCTCCTCTAATGCTAACCTTACAACAGTATCAGCCATCCCCTTTGTTAGACCAAGCTCACCGCTAACCCTGGCTGCAGCCTCCTCAAGATCCATACTCTGATTTCATTTTAAAGCTCGCAGGGGAGCTTAAACAGCTTACACTGAAAATCTTGTCATGGAGAGGTTTGGTGTAAAGTGTAAACCAGGCAGTGTGGTCGAGTGTTTAGGGGAGGGTCTAATGATTATAGGCTTAGAGTATGCGGTGTGTAGAGATCGTGAAGAGCATTCCAAGAAGCTAGCTAATCATTACAAAAAGCTCCTAAATGCTATCCTAATAGGAAAACCAGAGGAAAGAGTGAGTTGGTGGAGCTCGTATTAAAACACATAAGTCTACAGATCCAATCGTGAGTTTTAACTCCACTCCAGCTTTCAAGACTGGTGTTAGGATTGATGTGTGGTTCCTGCTAGTACTGAGGTAGGAGGTAGCTCTCACCACCAGGTGGTTATTCTTAATCTCAAGGCATCCGTTGAGGTACTTTGCAAAGCCACATGTTGCTAGTGCTTTCAAGCGTTGCTCATGCTTTGAAAGGTTCCTATAAAAGCTCACGTAACCTGTCTCTGCGTTAAGTTTATTAGGCTCCGAACGCATACTATTACTAGGGTGGGTGCTATGAGCATCCAAGCTTTGATTGAAGGGGAGAGGGTTACGAAAGTGATTGTAGAGGGCTATGAGATTCAATGTGATATTCCCTTGGAGAAGTGGAGTGAGGCTAAGTCATTATTTGAAAAACTCATTGAGCTGGGAGCTTTTAGAAGAGCTGGGGCGTCTCTCCTATCAGCTATGAATGCTTTCGTCTCCTCTCTGAAGCCCAATGAGAGGAAAGTTCTCGGGGTTCTCCCTACAAGAGATTTCGTGTGCATAACGGATCTCAGAAGGCAACTGAACATGAACGGGAGGCAACTAGCTGGAATATTGGCGAACCTAACTAAAAAAGCTAGGAAACATGGTCTGGTAGGATCTTCGGGAAGCATTGTAGAAACTATGAGAATAGGCGGTGAGCAGTGCTATAGGCTGAAGGATGACTTTAGAAGGTTGAAAGAGCTCATAAGCCCTAGCTGAGCACATGAGAGACACCCTAGAGGTGGGGTGAGGGGTTACAGCTGTAACCCTCTGTGCAATGTTTTTTATAAAAAGTCAATAATACTTTGTCTTTTTCGGTTTTATTTTAAAACCGAAATATTTTTAAGCATAAACATTGAAGCTTAAAGCCACAGCACCCAATCACACCCACCAATCACTCTAGGGTTACTCTTATAACCTCCTTTTCATAAGATTGAGGGAGAGAGGGATTCTCCTTAACTAGTTTAAGATCTTCGGTTAACTGCGGATGCGGGCCTCCTATGGCTATGAGTTAGGATGGAAGTTTGGGAAAAAGAGGGGGAAGTGGGGGTTATTAGGTGTTCTTAGAGTATTGGGAGCTCCCAGGCTCCTGATGCTAGTAGTACGTGTCTAAGTGCTAGTATTGATAGTAGGCCTAGTATTGCTACGGCTATTGGTAGGTATTTTGATTTGACTTTCAACGTTGCTATGCCTAACAGGCCTCCGATTATGGCTGCTAGTATTCCTGCTTTGAAGGCAGTACTCCCTAGTGCTATTTGAGCACTGTAGATTGATGCTAGTGGACCTTGTAGTGATACGTGTATGTGGATCATATAGGTTAGCGTTAGGAGGAGTAGTGCTATCCCTAGGGAGAAGGTTACCCTTGTATCCAGGGGTTTATTATCGAGTACACTGAGAGCCCTCCTACAGCTCCCATAGCTAGGGCTATTAATGGGATTACACCGCTATGCCAGAAGGGTATCCCCCTCTCGTATGCTAAGAGTAGCCCCGTGTATAGGGCTACGAATATACCTGCTAGCGAGGCCACTATGCCAGCGGCGTGCGCGGCTACACCCTCCTTATTCAACCTAACTAGTGCTGTGAAGATAGCAGATGTTATTATCAGTAACGTCATGCCGGTTGCTCCGCAGGGCATCCACGATCTTGGTTGGAAGCTTGCGAACACGAGGTATGAGGCTTCAGGTTTAAGTAGGTGTAGGTTTAATATGATGAGTGATAGTATTGGTAGTACGGTTGCAAGAGCTCCACCTATTAGAGCATCCCTCCTCCTACCCTCCAGGAAGCTGAGGTAAGCTAGGACTATTGAGAAGCTGGCTACAGCCAGGAACGTCATCTCAACAGCTATCTCGAAACCCCACACGTTGTTCAAGACAAGGTTCTCCAACACACCCACCCCCTATGGTATCACATAGTAGACGAGGCCCTCTGTCCTAAGATCCGGTCTTAGCTGTCTAGCCCTACCCTCTCTCACCAACCTCGCCACAGGGTCGTTGGGGTTATCTAGGTCACCGAACATCCTAGACCTTGTAGGGCATACTTCAACGCATGCCGGTATCCAGGAGCCAGACTCCTTCCTGTGATAGCACAATGTACACTTACCAATGTGGGAAGGAGATCCGATGGTCCTACGGAGCCGTGGCCTCTCGGCCCTAAACTGTTACGCCTCTAGGGATGGGGGATTCTGAGAGGTTATGTGTAGGCTTCCAAGCGAAGATTCGATAAACAGCCTGGGGAGAGGCGTTAAGGTCTCTTGAGGGTGTGGGGGATCTCGTTCTTTCAAAAGCAAGGAGGGAAGTTATTCTGCATACTCCGTGTTTTTAGGTTTCTAAACCACTTCCATCTTGGAGGGTTGCTCTTTGGCTGGGTCTTTGGGTTTAGTTGTTAGTGATAGGGATTTTGTTGGGCCTTGGTCTCTTTATAGGGTCTCCGGTTTTGATGATGTTTTTAAGGTTTTCTCTGCTGTTAACGAGGGGGAGCCTGTTGTTTTTGTTTTTGATGGTGTTTGGGGTAGGGTTGGCGATCTTCTTAGGGTTGCTAGGTCTAGGGGTTTGAATGAGCTCTACTTTGATTTTGTGGATGCTGGTGTTGAGGAGGGTCTTTTGGGTGGTGTTGTTGGCTTGGATGCCTTGGTCTACGCTAGGCTTCTTAGGCTTAGGTTTTCCGATGCCTCCAGGGCTCCTGTTAGGCTTAGCCTTGGTAAGGTT
>JAPYWV010000121.1 GCA_028276165.1 Acidilobaceae archaeon | reverse complement strand
ACGTCTTCAAAGGCTTCATATCAGGGTTTAGGGATAACGTTTCTAGTATTGCAGCCGAGGTGTTCATAGGTAACATGCCCGAGCCTTTCAAGAACATCATGTCAGGCTACATACAATTCATCTCCAACCCTCTAGCTCTGGAGCCATACCCTGTTAGAACAACGGAGGCCCCGGCTGTTAGAGCATTCAAGGTACACGTGGTAATGATGGTCATAGGGATATCACTTCTATACACAGGTATCCTAAGCGGGCTGTATGCTGTGGTTGAGAAGAGGTATGAGGGTTACGTCCAAGCACTACTATCAAGCCCTATTAGAGCACACCAATTCCTACTATCAGAGATAGTAGCTGTGCTAGCGGGGGCACTCATATCAATAACAACTATAGTGGTTGTAGGCTTAGCCCTCGGAGCACCCCTCCACGAGATCCCCCCACATAGGCTACTCGTATCTCTTACATTGATGGTTGTAAGCGTGCTAGGCCTAATAGGGCTTGGCATGGTGTTAGCTGTGCTCACCAAGACACCTCAAGCTGCGGGAGCCCTGGGTAACGCTATAGCCTTCCCATTAATGTTCCTAGGTGGTTTCACTATACCTAAGTGGATGCTACCATCATGGCTCCAGGTATTCCCTGAGGTGATACCACATTCGAGACTCATATACTCCACGATATACTACACCCTTGGGGAATGGAGTTTAGAGGAGATGCTAGCCTACGCACTCCCAGCCATAATGTTGAGCTTAACACTACTACTACTAGGAGCTCTCACATACAGAAGGGTGCTGGAGAAGATCTACGAGAGTCCATGAAATTATTTAAACAATTGATTCCACAAGCATAGATGGTGTACGGGGTAGGTTGAGTGGTAGAGGGGAGCAGTGGACCCTAGAGGATCTAGAGGCTATTGTGAAGAAGGCTGTTAGGGAAGCTGTAGAGCAGGCTAGAAGTGAGGAGATGAAGCTCGTAGCGGATGCTTTAAACAAGCTGGCAACGTACACGTTCGAGGGTTTCAAGAAGATCCTAGAGGTTCTAGAGGAGCATAGTAAGAGCTTAGCTAGGTTAGAGGTAACCGTTGGTAGGTTTACTTCAAGGACAGGTATTGATATGGAGAAGATGATATTAAACATATATCGGGACGTGTTGGAGCAAGAGGGTGTTGGAGTCTGGAGGGTTGAGAAGCTTAGGTTGAAGGATGTTGATGGTAGGTATCTTAGGAGGGGTGCAAGGCTCGAGATCGACATCTATGCTCACGATGATAAGGTGTACTTCATTGAGGTTAAGAGCCTCGTTGAGGTTGATGATGTTGAGTGGTTTAACCTTAGATGTGATATCTTCGAGAAGATCCTGGGTAGGAGGCCTGATAGGAGAATCATAGTTTGTATTAACATCTTCAAGGATGCTCTTGAGAGAGCTCAGGAGCTCGGCATACACGTTATATACGGTAGGGTTCTTGAGGTTGAGGAGGAGGGGGAGGTTAGGGTTTTATCTTAGGAGCTCCCTTATGATCCTTGCTAGCTCCTCTGCAATCTCGTCAGGTGTCCCCGTTATCCTCCTCCTAAGCCTCTCCGGTGGTTTAAGCTCTATCAAGGTGTCTACTGTTGTAGCTGATCCTTTGAATCCAACCTCCTCAGGGCTTAGACCCAGGTCTGCTATACTCCAGGTCTTCAGCTTGAACTCCCTCTCAGCCCACCTCTTCCTCCTGAAATCAGGGAACCTTGGCGTGTTGCACCCTAGCTCTACCGATGCTAGGAATGGCATGTCGACTTCCAGTATCTCATAGCCCCCCTTGATGGTCCTCTTAACCCTAGCTCTCCCAGGCCCTACGACCTCTATCGATGTCACATATGTTACATGTGGTATGCCGAGCCACTCAGCTATCCCTGGTGGTACCTGCCCTGTACCCCCATCGCTACTCTCCTCCCCCGTTAGTACTATGTCGTAGTCGCCTATCTTCTGGATAGCCCTGGCCAACGTTAGGCTTGTTGGTAGTGTATCTGACCCAGCTAGAGCTCTATCGCTTACAAGTACAGCGTCATCAGCTCCCATCGCCACAGCTAGTCTTATGAAGGGCTCCCAGAACGGGGGGCCCATCGAGACCACTATAACCCTACCACCATACCTCTCCTTGAGCTGTAACGCCATCTCAAGAGCATTCCTATCAGCTGGGTTTATCTCGTTTGTAGCCTTACTCCTATCAATAGTCTTGGTGACGGGGTCGAACCTGATCTCCTCAGGTTTAGGGGTAACCTTCATCGTGACAATTATGTTCCTCAAGCTCACCCCTCAACCCCCCGTTGTTCTAAGCTTCTCTATGAGCTTTGGTAGTATCTCGAATAGATCTCCTACAGCGAAGTAGTCGGAGTACTCTGCTATAGGGGCCTCCGGATCCTTGTTTATCGATATGACGGTCTTAACATTCCTTATACCTGCTACGAAGTGTGGGGCCCCGCTAACCCCCACTACTATGGCTAGATCAGCGTTAAGCGATACACCTGTTGACCCAACGTATATGTCCTTAGGTGCTATCCCCATATCCGAGAGGGGTCTTGAGACAGCTACATCAGCCTGTATTAGCTTTGCCAGCTCCCTCACAAGGGTTAGATCACCACCCGTACCCATACCTGCTACCACGACCCTCCTAGACTTAGATAAATCCACGTACCCCCCCTTCACAACCTCAACCCTCCTAACCCTAAGCTTGCCTGGATCCACTCTAGCCTCTACAACCTCGACCTCAGCCTCACCCCAAGCCTCCCTAGGCCTGAAGACCCCGAGGGCTACAGTAGCCATCTGAGGTCTACCCTTTACATTCCTAACAACAGCTACAATGTTACCCCCGAAGCCCGGTACATGGCCTACCAGTGACCCGTCATCAGCTATGTCGATGTGTATCACGTGGGCTTGGAGCCCTGTTCTAAACCTTACAGCTAGCCTCCCAGCTAGATCCCTACCATTCCTCGTCGCACTTGCTAGGAAGTAGTCTGGGCTCCTCTCCTCAATCAAATCCCCTACTATCTTGGCGTAGAGCTCCCCAATGTAGCTCTCGAGTAGCGGGTGCTCTACTACTATAACCTTGTGAGCCCCGTATCTGCCGAGCCTCGCTGCAACCCCCCTGACGTCCTTGCCTAGTAGCACTCCTGTAACCTTGAAACCCCTGGTGTCAGCTAGCTCTCTAGCCTTACTTAGAACCTCTAGTGATGCCTCCTCCACTACACCTGAATCCTGTTCTACGAAGACCCATATGTCCTTCAACGACTTCACCTCATGGAGCTCAATAGAATCTCCACTACATCATATACTGTGAGTGTATGCTTCGCTATCTTCAGCTCGTCCTCGAACATCCTTATACAGTAGGGGCATGCTGTGGCCATCACCTGTGCTCCAGCTCTTGTAGCCTCATCGAGCCTCCTCCTAGTCACACTCCTAGCCTCAACGTTCTCAGACCAGAAGGCTCCACCACCTCCACCACAGCATAGGCTATTAGCTTTGCTATGCTCCATCTCGACGAGCCTGAGACCCTCCACGTGCTGTAGGATCGTTCTAGGCTCCTCGTACACGTTACTCCACCTCCCAAGATAGCATGGGTCGTGGTATGTTACCTTAGCCTCAAACCTCCCAGGCTTAAGCCTCCCACTTACTATAAGCTCTGCTAGGAGCTGT
>JAPYWV010000022.1 GCA_028276165.1 Acidilobaceae archaeon | reverse complement strand
TACAGGATGGAGCTAGGAGGGGTGATGGTGGAGCCCCACTACTGCTAGACCTAGACAGGGGTGTTATGAAGCTAAGGTACATATGCCACGCTGAAGCCCCAATACCAAGATGGGTCTACGATAGGATCAGGGAGGGTGGTGACATAGTGTTCGCAATGCTAGGCTTGAAGGACGGCGTCCCGGCTGTAATGCTTGTTGCTGAGAGGTATGTTGAGCCCTACAAGCCCGAGACTCTCATGGTCGTTGATGCTAATAGCTGGAAGCATGGTGTAGCAATAGCCTACGTAAATGCAAATCACAGGATAGGCTTCTACACCAAGTCAAGGCCGAACCTGAGGTTGATAGACACGCTTCACAGAAAGGCTGTAAGCCTCTGGAAGCTGTACGGTAGGCTGAAAAGGATGGGTTTGCATGAAACACCGGAGGGTAAGAGGGTGTATAGGGAGCTGAAGCAGACCATGAGCAGGATCTACAGAGTGCTAAGGGATTACTCTCAAAGAGAGGCACACGATGTAGCCTTGAGAGCAGTAAAAGTTAAAGCCAAGGTGGTGATAGACAATGCTCTGGAAGAGTCCTGGAGAGATTTGCTGGAAGAGGGGTTGTCGAAACGAGAAGCGAAAATATACATGGTGGGTGTAAGAAGGTTCATTAAAATACTGGAAACACAATTAAAATGGTACGGAGTACTATACGAGTTTAAGAGGCTACCTAGCAGGGTGTGCCCGAACTGCGAGATTGAAATGGAGAAGCTCCCGGGAAGGAAAATGAAATGCCCGAAGTGCGGGCTAGAAGAGGATAGAGACGAAATACCAGTACTATGGGCATTAAAGTGTATTAACATTTAATCTATAGAACCTTAAGCCTGAACTCATTATATAATCATTTAATATGATTGTAGAGTATTAATATAATTATAAAGTATCCTGAGGAGTACCTAGACGTTTAGGGGTTTAAGGCTGGAGCTCCCAGCCTGCATAGCAAATTCATCAACTATAAGCATTCCAAGCACTCCCCCCAAGCAGAGCCTTGGAAAACTCTAACCTTACGAAGTGTAAGTAGGATCTACTCTAGACTCGAACTCCTAACATCCTCACTTCACGAGTAGTCGAATATCCTAACAAACCCTAGCATCGCGAGCTTCAGCATGGAGAGGAGTCTAAAGCCGAGATGAAGCCTGGAATGTGGCGGGGAAATAATTAAGGTAAGCAATCTTAGCCATGTCGGGGAAACCCCTAACCTCACCTGTACTCGACACCTCGAAGCCTAGGAATCTTGAGGCCTCTCTAACAACATCAGCTAGGGATGGAGGGATGTGGAGCCTCTCAGCCTCCCAAGCCCTCTCACCACTAACAATAAGGACATCAACATCTCCCCCTACATCCCTAACAACATCGTGTAGAGCTCTGAAGAGGCTTGTCTTACCGCAACCCTTAGGACCGTAGAGGACCGTCACCATGCCACCGAGGACAACCTTAAACCCAGGATCTAGGACGGCTCTAACCTCACCCCACCTATCAACGAACCTAACGCTACCAACACCCTCGATCGAAACCCTGTAGCTGCTGAGTCTAGAGACCACTCTCTCGGTGAAATCGCTTCTAACCGCTCCATCAATGGTATTGGATGTCACGCTATCACTCCAGCTTAGGGTAGACTGCACTGGGGGTTTAAGTTACTGGACTCCATTGGGGTTTCACGATGTTTTGTTATGACATTAAGGTATTTAAGCTACTATCTTAGCTCCCTAGTGTGAGTGTGGGGTGTATATGTGGTGTCTTCCCTGAGGTCTTTGGGCTACGCTATAAGCAGGACTACTGCTCTCCTCGTCGTTGCACTCTTGATCCTCGGGGTCCTAGTCGCTGGCATACATTATTATATTAGGGCTCCGCCAGCCGCTCCGCCGACTCCCTTGGGTCTCCCTGTTCAGAAGATAACTATTATAACTACTACTGAGGGCGAGGATCCTGTTAGGTGGGCTGCTGTTCAAGCTATTGCTGCTGAGTGGAGGAAGCTTGGCTTCGAGGTTGAGGTTATAGGCTTGGAGGCCTCTATGGTTGATAAGAAGTGCTACTACGAGTGGGATTTCGATGTATGCGTCTTCGGCTGGGGTGCTAGGGTTGATAGGCTTGACCCCAACCTATTCCTAGGCCTTATAACAACTGAGGAGATAGGTGTTAAGGGTGAGGGTGCTAACAACCCTACAGGCTACTCTAACCCCGAGTACGACAGGCTCTACGATCTCCAGAGGAGAACCCTGGATATCAATGAGAGGAGGAGGATAGTCTTCGAAATGCAAAGGATATTCCATGAGGAGGCTCCAAGGTACAACATATACCATAAGCATGCTATCGTAGCCTATAGATCCGATAAGTGGGCTAACCCCATAATAATGCCTGGGGCTCCGCTGTTCAACGAGTGGCAACCATACTTCATAACCCCTACCGCTGGGGGCATGCAGGAGCTCATATACGGTTCTAACACAGAGCCTGACACACTACACCCTATTAAGGCGAGCTTAATATTCTCGTGGTACGTGCTAAAGCTAGTATACGATCCACTGGTTAGGCTCACCCCTGAGGGGAAGCCTGTACCGTGGCTTGCAGAGGAGGTGAAGGTGATAGATCCCACCACCGTAGAGGTTAGACTGAGGAGTAACCTTAGATTCCACGATGGGAAGCCTATAACAGCCGATGATGTTGTATTCACGTACAAATACTACATAAAGCATGAGTTCGCCTACTTCAGACCCTACTGGAGGAACATAGAGGATGTCATTAAAGTCGATGACCTAACTGTCAGGTTTAAGCTGAAGACACCTGATGCTACTTTCATGACGAACACCCTCTACATGATCCCAATACTGCCCAAGCACGTGTGGGAGAATGTCGACCCCAAGGCTGTTACAGAGGAGCAGTTGAGGGAGCTCCTGAAGGTTGGATCCGGCCCCTTCAAGAACCCGGTGTGGGTTAGGAAGGAGTATATAGCTGTGGAGGTTGCACCAGAGCATTTCGCCTACAGGGGTGTCAGAATAGGGGATTTCGAGGTACCACCGATAAAGGTTTCAAGGATAATCATTAGGATCTACGGTGACCTGGATAGCATAGTCAGTGCCTTGATTAGGAGGGAGATAGATGCTACAGCTGTAAGCATACTACCAGGCCATGTTGATGTACTAGCCAGATACGACTACATAAGGGTTGTGAAGGCTAGGAACTTCGCGTTAGACGCGGACCTCATGTTCAATGTTAGAAGGTCGCCCTTCGACATAAAGGAGATTAGGCAAGCCTTACTCTACGCCATCCCCTACGACCACATTATAAACGTTATACTCAAGGGTTATGGTGAGAAGGGCTACATAATAGCCCCTGTTAACAGCTTCTGGCATAACCCCGATGTTAAGACCTACGAGTACAACCTTGAGAAGGCGAGGGAGCTCCTCGCTAAAGCAGGTTTCAAGTGGGATGATAAGGGGAGGATATACTACCCTGTGGGCTTCACGCCTAGGAAGCAGGAGGATCCCTGAAGGGTGCAACCATGATAGCCTACGTGCTCAGAAAACTACTTTTTATATTCCTCTTATTCCTGCTCATACTCACACTCCAGTTCTTCCTATTCAGGCTAGCCATACCAGACCCAACGATAATATACATTAGGGAGGGGTTGGGGCCTGAGGAGAGGGAGATTATAAGAAGATCCTTCGGCCTCGACAGGCCCCTCTACGAGCAGTACTTAAGGTACATTGTCAACTTCCTTAGAGGTGATATGGGCTACTCCTTCCTGTACAAGGAGCCTGTTAGCTCCATCATAATCGATAGGCTTTTGAACACACTCGTTCTAACAATACCGGCTACGCTGACAGCCTTCCTTATAGCATTCTACCTAGGCTCCTACATGGCATGGCTTAGGAGCTCCCTCTTCGAGAAGGCATTTGTTGCAACCTTAAGCGTTGTACACTCTCTACCACTATTCTGGATTGGGATGATAGCCATAGCCATTATCTCCGTCCACCTAGGGCTCCTACCAGCAGGTGGTATGAGGACCCCGCCCTATGAGGCTGAGAGCTTCCTGGATAAGATATTAAGCTTCGACTTCCTTAAACACTGGATACTACCTTACACCGTACTAACCATATACACAGCCAGCTACCCAACCTTGCTAATGAGGGGGTCTATGATATCAACTCTAGGAGAGGATTTCATAACAACACTTAAAGCAGTGGGGTTTAGCGAGAGGATTGTGATTGCGAAAGCATCCAGGTACAGTATTCTACCGCTGATAACCTACATGGGTATATCCATGGGCTTAGCCTTCTCAGGCTCCGTTGCCTTCGAAACCGTCTTCTCATGGCCTGGTGTTGGGAGGGAGCTTGTTATAGCATTCTACAACCTAGACTACCCCCTAGCTCAGGGTGTTTTCGCTGTGATGGCGTTAGCCATAATAGTTATAAACACCCTGGTGGACATAGCATACTCATACCTGGATCCTAGGATTAGGAGGGGTACTTCTGGGTGAGCGTTCTAGGCTACATTAGAGCTTTTCTAGGGTATGTGTACGAGGATAAGCTGGGCCTAGCGGCCTTCACAGTACTCACCCTACTACTCGTCTTCAGCCTAGCAGGCCCCCTAGTCTATAGAGTGGATCCCCACGCCGTCCACAAGGGTTACGAGGTGAGAATCCATGTTGTAGACCCTGAGGGCTTGAGGGTTAGGGGGGTTTTAAGCTTGGAGATGGAAGCCCTGGGTGGAGTGCTTACCCCAGATGGAAGCCTGCTCCTCCTAGGCTTTAACGGGGTTCTGTACGAGCTCCCCCTACCACCCCTAGCTAGGGGGCTCCAGTTTGAGGGTGAGGTTAGGCTGAGCTCCTCTAGCTTAAGGGTTGTAGCGGAGAACGTCCTACTAGCTAGTGTTAGCCATGGCGACGTCTACGTTGTATCAATGGCTGACGGGGCTATCGCCTTAGATCGTTTTGAAAACTCCTCCATCACGAGGCTTAGTGTGCTAGAAGTGGGCGATGCGAGGACGTTAAGGGGGGTTGTTGTAGGTGGTGGGGTGGTGGTTTTGATCCTAGAGAGCTCCATAGTGTTAGCTAGTGGTGGGGAGTTACACAGTTTTGATGTGGGGTTCGGCTTAAGCGGTAGTGGTGTGAGCTGCTGGGATAAGGTTGTTGTCGGGGGTTCTAGGGGGAGGCTTGTTGTACTGAATGTCTTGACTGGTGAGGTTAACGTTATTAGGGTTTTCGTTGACGATGTGCTACACGTTGCCTGTGCTAACGGGGTTGTCTACGTGTTTGGTAGAGGGGGGTCTATGGCTGTTGTCTACGAGAACCTATCGTATAAGGTTGTACCCACAGGTGTTGTTGACGACCTGGTGGTTTCAATACCCTTTGATGGGGGGCTTCTCACCGTAGGCTCTATGGGCTCCATACTCTATGTGGAAGGCGGGGGTGTCAGGCTAGCTGGGTACATTAGCGGCCTGAGGGGTGTTAGGACTGCATCGCTAAGCTCAGGGCAGCTCGTCATAGTGTCCTTTGGGGAGTTTGTTAGAGACCTTAGGCCTCCATCGCTGGAGCACCCTCTAGGCACGGATTACTATGGTAGGGATGTCCTAGCACAGGTCATGGTCGGTGTTAGGATGTCGCTTTTCATAGCGTTCGTAACAGCCCTTATAGTCACCTTCATAGGTGCAACTCTGGGGATCGTAGCAGGCTACCTTAGGGGTAGGGTTGACTCAGCTGTAAACTCGCTCATAAACATAATGTACTCCATACCCCTTGAGCCTTTCGCAGTACTACTAGCTATAATAATGAAGCCTGGGATGCTAACAGTAATACTAGCCATATCAATACTAATATGGAGGACGACAGCTAGGATAGTTAGATCACAAGTGCTATCAGTAGCATCAACACCAATGGTTGAAGCGGCAAAAGCTATAGGAGCACCACACCACAGGATAATAGCATACTACATAGTACCAGCAGTACTACCAGTAATACTAGTGGACTTCGCAAGCACAATGGTATACGCAATACTAGCAGAAGCAACCCTAAGCTTCATAGGAGTAGGGCCGCAGGACACATTCACACTAGGAACAATACTAAACCACGCCAGGATAACAGGAGCGTGGAGAACGGGATGGTGGCTCCTAACACCAGGAATATTCATAGGCCTGATAACAATATCACTCTACATACTCATAAGAGTATTCGAACCAATAGCAAACCCAAAACTCAGGAGGACGTAGCAGAGGTCAGACGGGCGACTCCAATCACAAGTCATCAAAGGCCAATCCACATCATCCCACTATATCCTAGTGTAGGAGAGCCCTAAAAAGCTACCATGTGTAACGGACTAAGGGTTAGTCTATACCCATCTTAGACCTTTGCCCAGAACTCCTTACGCCACTCTGGATTCCTTAACCTAATGGTACCTATTACTAGTAATGGTAGGAAGTAGAATAGGAGGAAGCCGTATGCCATGGTACCGTAGCCTTTAGCAACTAGGGCTACTAGGCCTACTTGTGCTGTGACTATAGCTATTAGTAGTGATAGCCCTGCTAGGATTGCCTCTGTAGTTCTAGTTAGACCTCTACCGTAGAGGCGTAGTTGTGCATCAACCCTTCTTACGATACCGTAGATCATGCCTAGAGCTGTTTCTATGAGTGTGTAGAATATCCAGAACAGGTATATTGCTAGAAGCCATTCAACACCAAGCTCTCTTAGAATCTCATACCATGGTACGGTCATATCTATGACCCTTGGGTAGTAGGCCATAAAGCATATCCATATAACTGTTGCAGCTCCATAAACAAGGATTATAGAGGCTATTGCTGCTATAACACTATCCATTCTACTCCTAAACCTATCAACGAAAGCTAATGCTGGTATAACAACAACAAGGTTGTACATTGTGTACCTAATACCATCCCAGAAAGCATCACCTATAGTCCCCTGGCTTAAACCAGCAGAAAGGTTAGCAAGGGATTCACCACCCTTAACGTATAGAACGTAAGCCCATAGTACTAGGTACATAGCGTAAAGCCCAATAGTCCCTATAACCCAGAATGCCTCCAAAGCCCTTCTACCAAAGAAGTGTAAAAGTCCTACAACAATAATAACAATAGCGGCTGCTATGGGGAATGGTATGCCGACAAGATCTGAAACCATAAACCCAGCAGCTGCTCCAACAACAGCTATGACGATCCAAGCCATTATAATGTAGAGTATATCGAATATAGGCCAGAACCTCCATAGGAATTGTTTAGACCAGGTCATGTAGTCATAGGCTTTAAAACACGAGCAACCTCAAACGATAGATATAAGGCTATGAAGAGGAATACGGATCCAACAACAATTGCTATCCAAGCATTAACACCATACCTGGCAATGAACTCTACAATCTCCCTACCACTACCAAAGCCACCACCAATCCACGTGCTCTGAATAACTATAGCAACTATAAGAGCTCCAAGGAGCCTTCTCAGACCCTCACCGGACACTCCAATCACCTCTCTAGCCCAGGGGTTTAAAATGGGATCTTATAAATCTTTTATCGCTTATGTTCATAAGATCTTGATCTTTAAGATCTTCACATTTATATATGATGTTATATTAAAATTTAAGTTTTAGAGTGCAAACTTCTAAAGAAGGCGAAGGGTGGCTATAATGGCTCAACTACCTATAAGAGTTGTTATAGACCAGGATGCGTGTATAAGTTGCGGGGCATGTATAGAAGTCTGTGAGAATAAGGCTTTAGAGTTTAATGAAGATATGAAGGCTAGGCTTATATGGGATAAGTGTAAAGATGATTTTAAATGTATCGAAACATGCCCTGTAGGCTGTATATATAGAGCACCTGATGCTCCGCAAGCTCTTAGAGATAAACCAGGATGGTATAGGCTTAGTAGAACCTTAACGCCAGAGGAGCAAATGTTATTTAATGAGTGGAGGAAAACATATGGTATCAAAGCTGATCCCGTCTCAATAGGTTGAATATGTAAACTCTCACATCTTTCTATAAGACGTTTATTTTTGCTAAAGCGCCTAAGATGGTATAGCGATTAATGTTTGCTATTGAAATACCGGAACTAAGGCTCTTAATAACATAACCTAAGGTTACGAGCCGCCCAAACTCTAGGCGATTAAGAGTTTAAGGAGTAAGGCTTGCACTTGACCCCCTTGGTGTTTGTCCGCGGATGTTATTGCTAGTGGTTTAACCAAGTACTATGGTGGTAGGGTTGGTGTTGTTGATGTATCCTTTAGTCTTAGGCGTGGTGAGGTTCTAGGCTATCTCGGGCCTAATGGTTCTGGTAAGACTACTACTATTAGGCTTATGCTTGGCTTCATTAGACCTTTTAGGGCATAGGCGTATGATTGCTTTGTATTCATCTGATATGAATGGCTCCCAGCACTCATATAGGCTTATATCTCCAAGTTTACACCGGAGCATGTTTATATGACTCCGAGCTTCACACTCATACTAGCGTGGCTTTAGTTAGCTCTAGAGGGGTGAACTGGCTTAAACTCCCTTAAGCTTAACCGCCTCTAAACATTTAAGATCGAGTCTCCATTGTGAGGGCAAGATTGCCCTCCGTAAAATGAATATAGGGTTTAACCTAGAGCCTTCTAACCTCACTTACCCGTAACCTCTAACTGCTTTTACAAGCTCCGCTATTGCCTCTATTAGCTGGCTTACTGCTCTTGAGTATGTTTCGAAAACCTCAGCTTTACCCCTATGAGCCTCAATAACACCCTCTATTAGCTTCAATGACTGGTTTGCTAGTTTTACAGCCTCCTCCAAATCACCCTCCTTAGCCTTCTCATAAGCTCTCTCAGCTAGAACACCTGCAACAGCTTCAATCCTTACAAGTGCTAGGCTAGCATCAACCATAACCTTAGAATCATTCCTAAGATTCTCGCTCATCAACCTTATGAGCTCTAAAGTCTCGTTAATCAACACCAGTAGCTTAGATAGGTTCTCAGGGAGACCTGGAGGCGGTGTAGGAGTTGGAGTAGGTGTAGGTGTTGGAGTCGGAGTAGGGGTTGGTGTTGTAGTAGGAGTTGGAGGTGGAGTTGTTATAGTTGTCTCGGTAACCGTAGTGGTAGGAGTTCCAGTTGGGATTGGAGGTTGTAACGTTAGAGAACTGCTAACAGCCTGTAACAGCATTAGGGAGACTATCACTAATGCTAGTCCAAAGGCAACAATATACCTCATAGCCAACACCATAACAGGTAGGAGGTGTAAAGGGCTATTTAAACCTTTAAATTAACATTGTCTAAGGAGTTTATGTTAAACGTGAGATTTAAATATACCTTGTTTTTAAGTATTTAATGGTGATACGATGTTCCGTGATATTCTTAGAAGGCGTTTAGAGAAAGGCCCCATTCTTAGGATGTTGAGGGAGGAGTTCTTTAAAGCTGCTACCCAGATTCTCGATGCTGACGAGTTTTTTGTTGAACTACGTAGGGATTTGGAGAAGCTTAATGACTATGTTTTAATCATATCACCATTCCTTAATAGGAGTACTGTTGAGAAGTTTATTAGCTTCAAGGAGGTCCATGATGCGCTGAAGAAGGGGAAAAGGTGGTTGTTGTAACAAGACCTCCAGTTTCAAGGGAGGTTGAGGACCCCAAGGAGCATGAAGATTGTATAAAGGTTCTCAGAGATAATGGTATTAAGGTTGTTGAAAAACCTAGGTTTCATTTTAAAGCTGTTATAATAGATGACTCGATAATCTATGTTGGCTCAATAAACCCACTATCAATAGTCACTGTGAGATATGTTCCAGCAGACTACATGCTTAGATTTGTAAGTGAAGCTCTTGTAGACGAGATTTTCGAAAGATTTGCACCAGAATACCAGGAATGGTTAAAATAGTTGAATTCAAACTAAGGGAAGAGTTTAATTAAAGGAAAGCTCGTAAGAAAGGTTAAAGGAGATACTGTTAAGATCAAGATTGCATAAAAACTATTATTAAAAACTATTATAAGCATCCTAATAACACAAAGCTTTCAAGCTGTAACTATTAAGATCTGGTAATGCTAAATAATGTAGAGTTCAGCTTCTACAAGGCATAGGAAGAGTTTAGAGAAGCTCTCCAAAGAGCATCAGCATGGTTGGGGTATTGCGTGGTTTGATGGTGTTAGCTGGCATTTATATAAGGAGCCTAGACCTCTCTACATGTCTTAAGAAGCTAAAGATCTTGAGATCTTGCTAAGAAGGTTAATGGGTATACTACATGATCCCATGTTAGACGTGCTACACATGGAGGGCTTAAGCTAGAGAATACACACCCATGGCTCTACAGGGGCTACGTCTTCGAACACAATGGTACCATTTGCGATAGGAGTAGGGTTTTAGAGTTACTACTTCCAGAGTACAAAGACCTTGAGGGTGAGACCGACTCAAAGGTCTTCTTCTACCTGATAATCCAGGAGGCTGAAAGCTTAGGTGACTTCGTAGAAGGTGTTAGGAGAGCTATAGCTAGGATCAACAGCAACGGGGTAAGTTACAACTCTTTGAATTTTATTGCTAGCAATGGAAGGAAGCTGTACGCCTAAGATACGCTAGGGAGAGCTTAACCTACTACACACTCTGCTATCTCAAAAGCCTAAGAGCCACCCTTTAGGATACCATTAAGGCACTCTAATCCGCCAGACACAGGGCTACTACAAAGTCTTGATACAACAGCACTTATATCCAAACCTTCACGCTCTCAGAGAGCCAGCATAACATGAATAGCCCTCAACGGGAAGCTCTTCCCAGACAAGTTAGGCCCAGTGATTATGTTGAAACGCTTGGAAACTCAACTTAAGCCTGTCAAAAGGTCCATAAGAGGATGACGATAACCCAAAGAGTTCCAAAAGGTAACCCTCAATGTTAGAAGGAGATTAAAATATGGTATTAAGCTTTAGTGAGAGCCCTCACCACTATAGACTACCTGGGATCGGTGGGACTACTAGTGATAGAGATATTAAATAAATCCGGGTCCGCGACTTAGCTTATAACAGAAGCTGTGAATTCCCAGCACATCTGTCTAAGTAACCCCTAGATATGGTTGATGATGTAGGGGATTAACTTCACAACCATGCTAATTTAAATCCACTCAATAGGGTCTACGGGGTTAGTCTACGGAGGAATAGCTTTAGGGGTCGGGAAGTAGCTCCTCCCATGCTACCTGCTCTAGGTGCTCAATAGGAGTTAAGACTTGGGAAGCTACTTGTACTGTAACGGTTCCAACCGATAACCCCCGCTTGTTAAAGGTTGAGTTGGTAGTGATACTAGGGTTAGTACTATCTCTTTGACAATCTCTCCAGGAGCTCCTTGTGCGGCTCTACACTCTCGTACATGCTTTGTAGGTCTTCCCAGCCTACTATTATGACCTTGTCTCTTATCCTTGCGAACGACCCTTTTAGCCTAGGCTCCAGTAGTTTTCTAGCCCTCTCACTATCGGCTTCATCGCTTACTATAAGCCATAGCTGCTCGCAACCCCATATGTCGTAGGCGTGTGCTAGCCTAGCTAAGGCTCTATCCACGTCACCGCTAAACTCGACCTCGAAGGCTTTCAGAGGCCTGTGGCCCTCCACATCCCTCCACGTAACATCGAGTTTGTAAACGTTATCAGGGGTGAGCTCGTCCCTTCTAACAACGAAGCCCAGCCACCTGCCCATGTTTAGGAGCTCCTCCACTAACACATCATGTGTGACCTCTCGGTCCTCCACCTCTACGCAAGCTAGGTTTCTAACATACTCGACCACCTTACTAGCATCCTCGGGTCTTATGAATGTGAAACCTAGTATAGCCCAGTCTTTTAAGGGCTTCCTACTAGTCGAAGTCCTTACATAGCATTCGGCTAGCTTCACCGGCCTCCTGTACCTTGTTAAACTCTCGAACTCTATGATCCAGGAGCTTTCACCAGGCTTGGGGGGTGGTGACTCCTCCACTATCACAGCTCTACTAGCGTACGCGTGGAACTCCTCGCCTCCAACGAGCCTAACGTTCTTAACGGTGAGCTCGCCAAGGAACACCCACTCCTCCCTTGGAGCTCCGGGACGCGACTTAGCTAGGATCAGGCAGATGCTACCGCTGCTAAGCCTGCTAACACCACGTGGGCTACGGTTGGGTGGGAAGTAGAGGACTGTACACCCTCTTCTAAGGCATTCCTCGAACCATTGATGTGTTGTTAGAACTATGCATGCTGGGAGACTGGCTGACAAAGAGCCCCAGTGTAGTGTGAGTTCAACGGGAGCTTATATGTTGAAGCTTCTAGGTAACCTTCGAGCCCCCTTCAGGCTTCAACAGTATTACTTATATACCCTCTGGTTGTAACCCGTCTTAGGGTGTTGTTTTTGGGCTCTAGCTTCCTGGAGTCACCAGGCTTCCCAATCGATGATGTTAACGAGGCTTCTGCTAGAGAGAAGCAGGGTGGTGGGAGGCCTGAATTCTGGGAGATGGTCTTCTGGTGGACTCGTAAGCCCCTGGCTGGGGCTAGAGCTGTTATAGCTGGTGCTCTGCTACCCGATGGTGTTAACGTGTATAGCTTTAGGAGCTGGCTTGGCCTCGATAGGGGTGTAGCTCACCGTGTAAACCCGAGGTTGCCTGAGGCCTACCAGAGGGTTTTCTCTAAGGCGAGGCTACTGGACCCCTTCGCGGGCTTCGGGAGCATACCATTGGAGGCTGTGAGGCTCGGAGTGGGGGAGGTTGTGGCCGTTGAGCTCCTACCAGTAGCGTACGTGTTCCTGAAAGCAGTCCTAGAGTACCCGAGGTGGGCCTCGGGGAAGGGGGTAGCTGGGAGGCTGGTGAAGGACGTTGAGAGGTGGGGTAGCTGGGTTTTAGAGGAGCTCCGGAGAGACCTGGATGTGAGGGAGCTATACGATAGCGGTGTAGCAGTATACATAGGGACGTGGGAGATAAGGTGCCCGGCGTGCGGGAGGTACACACCACTAGTAGGGAACTGGTGGCTAGCAAGGGTAGCAGGGAGAACCCGGGAGGAGGAAGAGGAGGGGGAGGAGAGCGAGGAGGAGGAAGCGAGGAGAGGAGAGTACACAAGGCTAGCCTGGATGGAGCCCGTGGTAGAGGGGGACAGGGTACACATTAGGATAGTGGATCTCAACAAGGAGCTCCAGAGGAGGACGCTGAGGGCAACGATAAACACCAGGGAGGGGGTGGTGAGAGTCGACGGTAGAGAGTACAGGGTGCAAAGGCCTAACATCGATGCTAGGAGGGAGACAGCAACATGCCTACACTGTAGCAACAGGATAACAGGGAAGCCGGGAGAATGGCCTGTAAAGAAGGGCCTCAGAGGGTGGAATGAAAGCCTAGAAAGGTACCTAAGAGGGGAGATAAGCCTAGAAGAGCTAAAAAGACAACTGGTAAAACCAAGACTACTAGCAAAGGTAAAAGTAGTAGAGAGGGACCTGGAGTTCGAGCCAGCAACGGAGGAGGATGAAGAAAAGCTATGGAAAGCCCTAGAAAAGCTGAGAGCAATATGGGGAGACCCAGACATACCAACAGAACCAATACCAGAGTATGAAAATAGACGAATAACTCCCATACTTGGCATTAGTAAATGGTATCAGCTCTTCAACCCAAGACAACTCCTAACACTAGTGAAGCTCGTCAAACTAATAAGAGAGGCTGGCAAGAAGATCGAGGAGGAGAAGCTAAGAGAAGGATGGAGTAGAGAAGAGGCATTCAAATATGCAGAAGCAGTAACAACATATCTAGCAATAGCGTTAGCAAAACAAATAAATTACAATTCATCAATCAATAGATGGGATTCCACATGGTGGAAAATAGGAGAGACACTTTCAATACGTGGCATAGCAATGAACTGGAATTGGTGCGACGTAAATCCTGTCTCAACATTTATAGGATCTTGGCAGAAGTCTTTGAATTCCATAGTTAATGGTTTGTCTTACCTTGTTTCTGCTGTTTCTGGTAGTTCTAGCAGAGTTAGAGTTTTGCTTGATGATGCTTCTAGTCTTAGTAAGCTTGGTGGGGAAAAGTTCGATCTTATTGTTACTGATCCTCCTTACAGGGATGATGTTCCATATGCGGAGCTCAGCGACTTCTACTATGTTTGGCTTAAGAGGGCTCTGTGTGATGTTGTTGATGTTGGTGGTGTTCTTGTTAGGCAGCCTAGGTTCTTGAGGGAGGCTTTCTTTGACGAGTTTGGTAGCGAGATTGAGGTTCAGTGGAGGGTTTTCGCTCCAAGGGAGGTTAGCGAGGCTGAGGGTAGGTCGAGGGTTTGGGGTTCAACGTCTATTGGTGGTAGGAGTGTTCCTGTAGGCTCCTTTGATTACTTCAAGTTCCTGCTATCGGAGTCTTTCAAGGCTATGGCTTCCAGGCTTAGGGATGACGGTTTGCTCGTCACATACTATGCTCATACTAGTCCTGAGGCTTGGGAGGCTCTTCTTGAGGCTGCTAGGGGTGCTGGGTTTAGGCTCTCCTCAGCCCACGCTATGGTTACCGAGTCCGCTCAGAGGGTTACCGCTAGGGGTAAGGCTGGCCTCGACATATCCATTGTTGCTGTGTGGAGGCGTGGTGTTGGAGGTGAGGCTTTGGCTAGCGAGGTTTACGCTAGAGCCCTAAGCAGGTGTAGGGGCTATGCGGGGGAGCTCTTGAAGCGTGGTCTTGATGGTGTTAACCTATTTGTAGGCGTTCTAGGCTGTGTCCTCTCAGAGTTCACGGGTTACAGTGTTATCCATGGTGTTAGGGGTGTGGAGCACCTTGTCAGGGACTACGTGTACCCTGCTACAGCTGAGGCCATAGCCGGGGCCCTGGCTGGGGTGGAAGCTGAGGCTAGGTTTAGCCCTCCAGCACTCTTCTACCTACTCGCTAAAACCCTCATAGAGCCTAGGCCTAGGCAGGCTACAAGGGTTATGGATAGGAGCACGCTATCAATACTAGCTATAGGGACCAGGAGTGATGTGAGCGAGCTCAGGGGTAGGCTTAGGCTTGTAGAGCAGGATGGTGAGAGGTTCAGGCTACTAGAGCCCCCGCGTGGTAGGCGTGAGCTCATAGAGTCTATTAGGGCTGTCCTGGAGGCTAGGGGTGTTAGCGTTGATAGGCCTATCATCAGATCCCCTGTCGACGTGCTCCACATACTCGAATACTACTCTCTAACCCTACCCCAGAGCGAGCTGGCTAGGAGGACTGAGGATCTCAGGGCTAGGCATCCAGCCTTCTACGATGAGGCCTTTAGGCTCGCCAACGTTCTCTCAAGGCTCTTCAGGCCCGGTGATCCTGAGAGGGAGCTCGCCTCAAGGGTCTCCAGGTCCCTATCCCAGCCGGGCCCCGGTAGGGGTCTTGATGCTTACCTGGGCGGTGGTCTGCCTTGGGTTTCCTGAACTACGTCAAGTTGTGGGATGACGTTCTAGACCCAGGGTTGGATGAGAAGACAGCTCCATCCCTCGGAGAGGTTTTCCTTGGGAGAGCTCCTAGGATATACGCTGACCCAAGGGAGTTCTTCAGGAGAACCCTGCTGACCAAGAGCATGCTCGACATGCTGGAGGAGATTGCCGGAGCTCTAGCCGGTGTAAGGGATGCTAGGAGGGGTTACCGTAAGGTCCACATACTAACATCGCTGTTTGGTGGTGGTAAGACCCACACGCTACTAACAATATACCATGCCTTCACGAACCCCCGAGCACTCCTAGAGGCTAGAACGGCTGGTAGAGAGGATAGGGGGAGGCTTGAGGCTATAGTCAAGCTCATAGAGGGGCTGGGTGGCGTAAGGGTGGTTGTTGTAGACGGGTTCTTCAAGGAGCTCTCCCCAACACCCCTAGACCCCTATGTTGTAGGTAACTTCAAGATCCAAACCATATGGGGCTTCATAGCATTCCAACTCGGCTCGTACAGCCTCGTTGAGCCCCACGACAGGTCTATCATGGTACCACACGCTGACACCATAAGCAACCTGCTGGGCAGACCGACATTGATACTAGTGGATGAGGTGGCCCGCTACACAGTTAACCTAGCAACCTCCGGGGACCAGAGGCTGAGGGATTACGCGAGCCAAGTCATAGCCTTCATGGAGCTCCTAGCTAAGGCCGTTGATCTGGTTGAGAGGGGTGTCCTAGTAGTATCGCTCCCCGTCGACGTTGAGAGGTGGGAGGTGGAGGCAGCGTACAGGGACGCCTCTCATATCGTGGAGGGGCTGTACAAGGCCCTTACCAGGGTTGCAGCTAGCACTATAACACCTGTAACCCCAGGGGATATAGCTGGGATCCTCAAGACCAGGATGTTCGAGAGAGTTGATGAGAGTGGGGCTAGGATCACAGCCTCCAAGCTAGCCAAAGCTTATCAAAGCCCGGAGTACAGGGAGCTATTCGGTGATACAACGAGAGTTCTACAGGAGCTCCACGAGACGTATCCGTTCCACCCAACGTACATTAAGACTATTAGCGAGATAGTGGATAAACACGATATACTCCAGAAGACTAGGGATGCTGTTAAGCTTACAAGGAAGATATTGAGGATGCTTAGGGACAGGGGTGACCCCTCGGAGCTCATAATGCCATACCACGTCGATGTCGAGGAGAACGAGATCCAGGCCATGCTACTGGTAGGTGACTACAGGGGGTACACGTTGGTCGTAGACGAGGATATAAGGGGGAGGTGTAGCCAGTACGATGTAACCAAGCAGGGGGTGGCTAAGGCTATCGCTAAGGCTGTTTTCGCTAAAACCTTCGTATACCAGTGGGCCGGGGGAGCTGGTAGGCCGACGCTATTCCCTGATTCAAGGGAAGTGCTCTTGAGCTCCTACGAGCCCGGGCTAGCTGATATGCTGCAGGCTACACCCAAGGACTACCTTGATGCTTTAACGTGGCTTTCAAGGAACCTGGCTTACATGCTAGAGGATGGTGGGAGGTACTGGTTCACATACCTAGTCTCACCTGTTAGGGAGGTCGAGATACTAGCTAAGAGTGTAGAGGATGCTAAGGCCTACCGGGTTCTAGAGGATTACGCTGCACGCCTCCTAGGAGGCACTGTAAGTGAAGCCCTTAAGGCTAGGAGGCCTCCTAAACACACATTCGAGGTCTTCTCTGATGCTGTAATACTCTCGGAGCCCGAGCCCGTCGACGTGGATGCACCAGCTTACAGGTTACTCGTATCGCTTAAGCCCCTAAGCGATAGCGATGCCTACAGGCTGGTATTCGAGACCAAGAAGGGTGCGAGGAAGCATGCTAACACAGTGTACCTCATATACCCAGGTGACATGCGCGGACTACAGCAGACACTATGGCACGCTAAACGCCTGATAGCATGCGATGACGTCAGGAACAGGCTGGATCAAAAGTACAGGGATAAGATTGTAAGAGAGGTGATGCAGAGGAAGCTTGAGGAGTACTGTAGGGGGAGTGAAGGTGTTGAAGGACAGCTACTCTACAACATCCTATCATCCCTGAACACTGTGGCGTACCCCACGTTCAAGAACAACAGGGATGACATAGAGAAAGCACAGGCAATAACGGGGACTAACATTGTCGACTCGGCACTGAAGACCCTGAAGGGTGTTAGGCCTCAGAAGTACTATGAGGAGCTAGACTTCGACACCCTAGACTACATGTTGAGGCAGATTGGCGTGGACTTGAAAGAGGGGGATTTGGAGAGAAGGGTTAGGGAGATACTAGACTACTTCTACACAAACCCAAGACTGCCAATGGTGTCGGAAGATCAGGTTAGAACAGCGTTACTTGAAGGTGTTAGGAGGCTCTTGATAGGTGTTAGGAGAGGCGATGAGATCTACTACAAGAAGGTTGTGGACTGCAAACCGGGGGAGTGTAGGCCACCCACGGTGGTGGAGGGTAACCCGCCACAACGCTTGCAAGACGATGACGTGATACTACCGTGGCCCAAGGCTTTGGAGGAGCAGGTTAAAACGTTAAGGGACTCCGATGAGAGGGTAGAAGGGGGTATCAGGAGGATTAGACACTACTTCTACGTAGAGGGCAAACTGTACAGTCTAAGGGAGGCCGTTAAGAGCTTCGACTTAGACCTGTTACGGTACGCACCGATAGTGAGGGTTAAAGAGTTTATCGAGGAAGGTGTCGACCTAAGGCTTAGGCCACAGGAGGTCAAGGCTAGGCCCGGGGAGGAGCTGGAGGTAGAGGTTATAGTTGAGAGGATAGGCGAGTTCACGGGGGAGGTTACCCTAGAGGTTAGCCACGGGGTTATAGGTAGGGGGAAGCTAGCGGTAGACGAGAGGAGTAGCGTTGTGATGATCCCATGGCGTGTTAGAGCTCCCGAGACCGCTGGAGAGCACATGTTCACTATAAGAGCACTGGGGCCGGGCGGTAGACTGTTTAAAGAGGCGCTGTTGAAGGTTGTGGTTGAGAGGGAGGAGGTATGCCTTACGGGAGCTCCACCAGCTGGCACCAGGATCTCGAACATGTTCCTAAGGGTTGAGGAGAAGAACCTAAGGCCCCTCGAAATACTCATAAACAGGTTCGGTGATAATGTTATAGCTGAGTCCGCATCGATAGAGATTGAGTCCGAGGCTCAGGGCATCAAGTCCACGGCTAGGGTGGAGCTGGAGAGGCATACCCTAGCTGACGTGAAGAAGATCCTAGTATTCCATGTAAACCTAGCCGGTGTATTCCTGAAAAGGCTGTCCTACGAGCTCCGCATAACACCTAGGGTTGGCAACCACGTGGTAGCCCCCCAGTTTGATGAGAACGAGAAGAGTTACCTTAGAGAGCTCAAGTACTGTAAGGCTGGGGGCTAGCTTTGAAAGCTAGAAGGATTGTATTCAGGGAGAGGAGGGTTAAGGGTAGACCCCAGGAGTACGCCTACTTCTACGAGGCTGGTATTCCGAGGAGCATACTATCGGTTAGGCTTAGAAGGGATGTAACCTCGGACATCATAAGCACCCTCGGCTTCAACACCAACATATCCTGGAGCAGGTCAGGTAAAACCCTTATCCTAGGAGAGGGGGGTGAAACGTTGTTCAGGCTACTAGCCATACTAGCCTCCCTAAACCACTGCTCCAAGAAGCCTATACCCACTGCCATCCTAGTAGGGGTCTTCAGGGAGATGGGGGAGTACGCCACGCTATTCTGGTATAGCGAGATCACCAAGAGGTATGAGGAGGAAGGGGTTAGGGGCGTGTGTAGGGTTGTTAGAGCGTTTAGAACACTCTACAGGATCTAGGGTGGGCCTGGTAGCGGATCTCATAAGGGTTGTTCTCGATGCCTACGCACACCACCCCTACTTCATGGTGTTAAGGTTTAGCGGAGACCCCCCGGTGCACCCGTTCATACACCAGGTGGAGCTCCTACTCAAAGCAGGGTTTAGGAGGCCCGTAAGGATACTCGTAGGGGATGAGATAGGCCTTGGTAAGACTGTAGAGGCCATACACATAGCGTTAAGCCTAGCTGAGAGGTGGGGAGCCCGTAGGATCCTCGTCCTGGTACCACGTATCCTGGTGGACCAGTGGGTCTCAGAGCTCAGGAGGTTTAATGTCAACGCTAGGGTTCTAGAGGGGAGGGATCTAGCGAGGCTCCAGGCCAGCCTACCAGAAGGCTGGTACGTAGCCTCCATTGACCTGGCTAAGAGGCAACAATACCTTGATAGGATAGCCTCTGTGAGCTGGGATACGGTTATAGTGGATGAGGCTCATAGAGCTAGCGTTACAAGGGGTAGACAGACACAACGCTACCAGCTCGTCAAGAGGCTTGCTGAGAGGCGTGACGTCAACCTCATACTCCTATCAGCAACACCACATAGGGGCTACGAGGACGACTACATTGAGAGGCTAAGGCTGGTAGACCCGTACCTCTCGGACGACCTGGGGTTACTTAATACGGATGAGTTCTACAGGCTAACCCTGAACTCCAT
>JAPYWV010000078.1 GCA_028276165.1 Acidilobaceae archaeon | reverse complement strand
GTTTAGGAGGACTAAGCTCGATGTAAATGATGTGTACGAGAAGAGGGAGGTCTTCAAGGGGTGTAGGTTTATAGCTAGGATTATCGCGGCATCCAGGGTTGAAGAGGAGTTTTACGAGAAACTCCTCTCATTCCTAAGGAGGAAGTTCCAGGAGCTCCACGTAGAGCTAGGTGATAGCCCTAAGGCGCTACCCCTACTGTTAACGATAATAGCTAAGAGGGCCTCCTCAAGCCCCTACTCCGCAATGCTAACCCTAGAGAGGGTTTTGGAGAGGAAGGCTAGGATGGTTGCGAGCATGGAGGAGCTCGATAGGGAGGCTGAGAGCATAGTTGAATCCTACCTAGGCGTGGGCTTCGAGGACTACGGCCTGGATGACCTAAGGGAGCCCGACGAGGTTGTAGGGGAGTTTGCGAGCAAGTGCGGCGTCCTACTAAGCGAGCGGGATCTAGAGGATCTAAGGAGGCTTGTCGAGCTAGCCAGGTCTATAGTGAAGGAGGGTGATAGTAGGCTTAGAACTCTAGTCGGAATCCTGAGAGAACGCCTGGGTAGGGGGGAGTGTGTTGTAGTCTTCACGGAGTATAAGGATACAGCGGCCTACGTCTACGGGAGGCTTAGGGAGCTCCTACCAGAGTACTGGGATAGCGTAGCATTAATCACATCAGAGGAGGTGAGGCTACCGGGGTGGGCTGAGCCTAGGAGGCCTAGCATAGAGGATTTGAAGAGGTACCTCAGGATGGGCCGTGTTAAGGTCGTGATATCAACTGATGTAGCCTCAGAGGGTTTAAACCTACAGGTTGCAAGTGTTCTCGTCAACTACGAGCCCTCCTGGAGCCCTGTTAAGATAGAGCAGCGCATAGGTAGGGTCTGGAGGCTTGGGCAGGAGAGGGATGTTATAGCCTACACCCTACTCCTAGCAGTAGACATCGACAGGGATGTTGTCGACATACTCTACAAGAAGCTACTAGCCCTCGGTAGGGCCCTTAACGTAACCAAGGTGCCATTGGGGGAGGATGTGGAGATAGACATGAGGTCTAGGGATGAGAGCATCATCGTCCCAGCACCCGCACCTGGAAGCGGGGGCCCTGGTTTCAGCGAGTACAAGGCCCTGGTGGCTTACCTAAGGTACGGTAGGGATGGCCTTTTAAGCTACGTTAGCAGTATAGTGGCAGCCATATCAAGCCTTAGGATGGCCTTGGAGAAGTCTGGTTTAACTAGGAGGGCTCACAGCATAGCTGTTGACAAGCTCGTAGAGGAGACGGGGGGCTTCAGAGGTGTGGAGGCCTGGGAGAGCCTGGAGGGAATGCTAGCGGCTGTAGCGGAGCTCCTAGGATACAATGTTGAGAGACGTGAGGGTAAGATCTACGCTGGACCCTACGTAGCCTCAAGCCCAAGCGATATCTACAAGATCCTGGCATCCATAGCGGGAGGGTACTCTAGGGGCGGTGTGAGGACACCACTATGCCTGACATCGAGCTCCGAAACTGGCTACGAGGAGCTCCACCTAGCAAAGGTAACGGTAGAACTGAAAGGAACACCGGTATACAGCGAGCTAGTAGGCCTAGGAGTTCTACCCGGAGGCTCATCAGAGACAATCCGGGGGCCTAAGCTGCTGAAGATAATAGCGGACACCATTAGATCAGGAGGCCTGGAGGCTACACAGTGTAATAGGGATGAGGGGGTGGAGCTGAAGGTTAGACTACGAGCCCGGATGATAGCTTCAAACATAGCGGGCATGGCCTCAAAAGAGTTCCTAGAGTACATTCGCGGGGTCGAGGCTAGGGGCTTGAGCTCCAGCCATAGCGACTGGAGCCCCCGGGGGGTAGGGGATTACGGTTTGCACGCGGAGCTCCTAGCCAGCATAAGGTATGGGGGTGGGGTTGGAGGTGATGTCTTGAAGCTTTTGGATGCCATTGTGGGGGAGTATGATGCCGGGAAGTTTGAGGTTGAGAGGGAGGCTGTGGAGGCTCTTAAGAGGAAGCTATCGAGGGACTTCGAGATCCAGGATGTACACGACAGAGGTTGGGCCTACGACCTACTACTGGTTAGGAGGAGCCCTGTGGAGCCTAGGGAGCATAGGATAGTTGAGGTTAAAACGTGGAAACACCTGGACCCCAGGGTGGGCAGCATAGTAGTCTACACTAACAGTGAGAAGGAGTACGCGGAGGACTGCGAGAGGAGAGGCGTAGACTACTGGCTATACATAGTAGACCTGAGAGGGCCACAGCCAAAGATACAAGCCTACAGACACCCATTCAAGACAGGAGCACTCAAACACATAGCAACGATAACGAAGAACGCAAGAAGATACCACGTATACAGGCTGGCAAGGGAGGCGGACGAGGTATACTAGACCACAACACCCTACACGGAGACAGTTAGCTCGGAGCCCCAACCAGGCCAGATAACACATTTAAAGCTAGGCCCACCAACACCCCACGGTGGCCCAAGTGCGGAGGCTAGCCGTAACCCTCATAGCCGTTATCACAGCAATAATAGCCATGACATACTACGGGATGCAAGCTGAAGCCATAGCCGTTCAAATCGAAACCTCGATAAAGCAGGCTCTAGCCCAGATAGGTACCCCAATAGTAGCCCTCACAGCTTTCATAGCCCTACTAGCTGTATTACTACTAAGACTGCTTACTGGGAAAACCAGGTCACTCATGGGGATTCGTTTATAGGAGAGGTTATGTGGGTTTAAAGAGTGTTTTGGTAGGATGCTAGGAGCTGCGAGCCCGCAACCCTTAGCTTTAAAGGTTCTAACAACATTTTATGTTAATTTGGCGTCTAAGCTGTAAGCGAATATTTGGAGGTGGGAGGGATTAGTTTGAAGGCTTGGCTCTTTCCATCCAGGGATC
Source organism: Acidilobaceae archaeon (assembly GCA_028276165.1). Classification (GTDB taxonomy): domain Archaea; phylum Thermoproteota; class Thermoprotei_A; order Sulfolobales; family Acidilobaceae; genus DSZV01. The sequence goes on along the minus strand of JAPYWV010000078.1, from coordinate 4,401 downwards.
TTGAAAACATAAGAAGGGGTTATGAGAGGCTCCTCTGGGGTTTCTGGGATGTAAGGAGTGCTAAGAGTAAGGAGCTGAGAGAGAAGCTAGAGAAGAATTGGAGATTGTTTTTAAATTTCTACAATAACATTGAGCCTTTCGACATAGCCGTTATCCAGATTGCTCGTTCTGGTGAAATCCACGCTATGGGTGTGGTTAAGAGGACGTTTTACGATGATCAGACTATTGTGTGGCCCTTAGAGGAGAAAAGGGGGAGAGTTCTCTATCCCTGGCGTGTCTCCTTCCAGTTCATGATATTCAGTGAGGAGCCTATCACAACGTTTAACGTTGATATGAGTGACTACATAGACGGCTACGGGCTTGGAAGACTTCAAGCACACCATTTAAATACCATCCTAGACGCTATCTCGAACAAATTCAAGCTTAGAATAAGAGGGTTTGTAGGAGCTCCACCTTGATACCTTAATAGACATAGAGAGCCGGAAAGGGATATTAAGACCGGTTCATCATAGGTTACCTTAACGCCTGTAAACGCCTGATTTAGTTTATGGTTTAAAGCTGGTTTAAAGCCTCAATAACATACGTCTAAGTAACCTCCAGGCATTGTTAATGGCATGACGGGGTTACCTTTACAGCTATACTTCTACTCCTAAACCTACGCGAATAAAGTCTGAAGGATTATCCTATGAGGGTGTAATCCTGGGGTTACGGCAAAACTCCCTTGTTAGCTCGTTTTGCACGTTCATTGGAATTCATAGGAAAATTGCGGGGAAATGGGGAGTTGTAGAGTGCTTACTGTCTCCCTTGTAGGAATTGTTGCCCAGCATCACATATATCCCTTAGCAGGCATTCTTGACAAAGGGGATTATCATTGTCACACCAATCACGCCCTACATTCCAGAGGATGTCGTCGAGCTTAGCGGGTAAGTCTGGGAATGCTAGTTTAGAGAAAACTATTACATCTTGAACTAAGAGGGGGTTACCTTGTAGTTTTCTCCAGTTTGCCCTCTTTAACCCAAATAGCCTACTGAACACCATTACTACGTGAACGTCTATTGGCGTAATAATTAAATGATGATGTGTTACGTCGAATTCCGGGTTCCTCTCCTTGATCTGATCAAACCAAGCGTTACTTTCAACAAGTCCAAGAGATCTATACGCAAAATCCCTTGTTATCATGCTAGCCTTCTTAGGCCCAATACCAGGGATTACGCGTAACATGAAGTAAACCTCAGGGGCTGGATACTTCCTGTTCTCAAACATTGTAACCGGCGTCTTCTTTCGCCTTTTAAAATATCTTAGCGCGTCCTCAATCTTCCTTGGAACGCTCTCTAAGTATTCTCTTCTAGTATCCTCGTCGAGATTTCTAAGACGTTCCTCAAGATATTGTTCTAACTCTCTCCTGTAATCAACCCTTATGAGATCTTGTAATTCAAAGCTTCCTAACCTATTGTAAAGCCACTCAGGAAAACCCCATGCTACTCCCGCTGGGATCAGCTCATCACATATAGTCGCTATCAGGGGTGCAAACTCGTACTGTTTTAGGAAACGTTGTTGGGAAGGGTTTAGTGAAGGCCTTTCAGAAATTCGCTTCCAGATATCATGCCACCTCCTGCTTAGCTCAACAGCTTTCCTCTTAATGTCTAGGGAGTCACGAGCTTTCATGATACCCATGTATGGATCGCGCCTCCTAGACAATTAGACCACCACGTGGACGCCAGTTTCGAGAGTACAATACTAAAAGTTATAAATTTCTGCAGTGTTTAGACCATCCAGAGATAGCTTGTGGGAATTGGAATACGTCAAGGAATTGCCTTCTAGACTTCCAGTGATTCATGCCGAGCTTCCAAGCTTTCCCCATGAATAAAGCGATCCTCTAGAGGCTAGAGCCTAGGAAACTATTAGTTATTAGCTAATAGTGTCAATTTAACTAATACGAACGATGACGTAGGTGATGGGGTAACCCTAAGGGCCCCCGGTAGGGTAACCCCATACCCGAGCTGCGCCTTAGAATCCATTCAATGGATCCTACCCTCTTCCTATCCCACCTCCTACCCAGTACCATGTTCTCCCATTAGGTTAAAGGCTTTTGTGGCCTTAACGCTGGTGGGGTGAGTGGTGTTGGCGAACCCTGTTATCCAGCGTGTGCGTGGCAACGTGCACTGTAGAGGTTGCCCATTATATGATGACGGGAGGTACGCTGACCGTTTGAAAGCACGGGATGAAACTCTCGAGTTGAACGGGAAGCATGTCCCGGATAAGATTACAGTTTTATTCGTAGCCGAATCCCCTCCCGAAGCCTTCATATGGGATAGGAGGGCCTACTTCTACGCCTCGGGCCCCGAGAGGGTTAACAGCATCGCGTACCACATAGACCAGGTCCTATTCAGGTCAAGGAATAAAGATGAGTTCTTCAAGAGATTCAAGGAGTGCGGGTTCTACCTAATAGACATGATTAAATGCCCGGTAGGGGGGCTACCGGAGGATGTGAAGAGGAGAGCAGCTAGAAAATGCGTAGATTACCTTAAAGAGGAGCTTAGAGAACTTAAATTCGAGAAGGCAATATTCATAGGGAAGACAACCTTCAATGAAATCAAGGACTACCTAACACTAAACTTCCCCTACGAGCTCCTCCCCCTACCCTTCCGCAGTAAAGATAATGTTGAAAAGTTCAAAGAGGGGGTAGCAAGAGCTGCAAACCTCTGCAACCCCGAAAAGAGACTGACTTAAAATCCCAACGTATAAGGCCCTCCGATACACCCCACACTAAACACCCCTCCGGCTCCCACAAGAGTACAGCTAAGAACTTCATAGTTCACTGTGTGAACTTTAGGAAGTCGTGATCTTAGTATTGACTGATTTTAAATTCACTCTTAGTTCAGCCCCCAAGGGTGCTCTCAGCATAATCTCTATACCTCTTTCCTTGAAGAAGAGAGTACAGTGTCTGATTTGAACTCTCCTAGACTACCATTGTAGCCTAGGTGTTCTATGATCCAATGTTATACGTTTAACATCTCCCATTCTTTCAAGCTTAATCCCATGCTCCACTATAAGTCTACCATCCTCAACCCCGATGCTTGCAAGGTGATACTGTTGGGAATGAGCTAGGCCTGGCTGCTAGCCTTGCTACTTTGATCACTCCGGTCTCCAGCACTACCCCTAGGTCTCCTAGTACCTTCAATCTACTTTCTAACATCCTCAGGGTACCTATCGAGCCTACCAGCACACATCTCACAATCATCGGGCAGGCCAAATGCAAGTAAGGCTTACCGTTAACCCTCCCAACCCTACCACCTGTGCTAATAATAGACATAACCTTGTCAAAGCCTAAGATCAAAGCTAGGCTCTGGGAATAGAGGGTGTTAATGTGAAGCCTAAAAGTGGAAGATGGAGGGCTCCTGAGTGGGGGGAGGCTGAAGCTCAACTCACCTTATCCTAGGTTAAACTTGGGTTAAGAGGTTAGATCATTAAGCCCCACTCAGAACTCTAGGGATTTAAAGCATAAAGTAAGGATATTTCTAAGGTTGATGTACAAGTTACATGGATTTACCGAAGCTACACATACGCAAAACATCAGGGTAAAAACTCGTATGAAGCAAGAGTACGCTCATATCACAATATGAAATTATGAGCCATTCAACACCTATGATCTTCCTAAGAAAGCCTATAAATGCTTATGCTCATATTTCCTCTTAGGGATTCAAGGTGAGGATCGATATACAGCCTGGATACTTATGGATAGACATTGATCAGCTGAAGGTCGATACTGAATACCAACCTCCATTCCTAACCATTCCAATAGACTTTGCCCACGCGTTCACCGATAGATTTACGGAGCTTTTCCTAAAGTTCAGGTTGGAGTTGGGATTCTCGAAAGTCAAGATCGGTTCACAAACTTTACACTTAGTGCTCACACCAGGTGTTAGAAGTGAGAAATACAACCTTGAGCTTCCACTCTACCCTGGATTATTGCAGCTTATTGAGTCAGAGAGGATAAGGTCACGTGTAGAGGATATATCATGGAGATTGAGCGTAGAGGGTAAAGCTTACTATCGATCAACAAGCGGTTATTCCATGGGTGAAATTTCCATTAGTAGGGTGCTTGAGTTTAAAACATCGATTGCAGAGTGGAAAAGAGTTTTAGGGCTTACAAACTATCAGATAATCCTCTTACCCAATGAGCTAGTAGAGGAGCTGGAATCTCTACGTAGAAGATGGGGCTTCTGGAAGATAGATGATGTAATAGCAAAATTCTTAGAAGTTTATAGAGGCGAACGTATAGAGATAACCCAACAGTTTTTAGTCACGTTATATGAGACGAAGACTATAAGAGATAAGCTAGCTGAATTTGCCGATAAGTCGGCTCACTTAAGAGAGGTAAGGGTTGCAAGTCCCTATCTC
>JAPYWV010000010.1 GCA_028276165.1 Acidilobaceae archaeon | reverse complement strand
CTCGATAATATGGGAGCCGAGTACCTAATCAAGATGTTGAAGAACGGGGTTAAGGTGAAGGTTCTTACGAGAAAGCCTGATAAGAAGGCTCATGATGACGCGGTATCTATACTAAGACAGCTGGGTGCTGAGGTAAAGTTTGATAGAATGCTCCATGCAAGAATGGTTATTTTCGACGATATAGCTGTTATCGTATCCTCTGCTGACCTCGATTCAGAAGGCTTAAGTAACCAAAAGCAAGCCGGAATACTCTCATTTGATAAGATAGTGGTCAGAGATGCTATTACCTTCTTCGATAAAACTTGGGAGATGGCTGAAGAACCTAAGCTTTAACAACCGAATACTCATAAAATAGCAAGCAACATAGATTGAAGGCAACTTAAAGGCATAGGCTTCCAGAGACAACATGAGACCCTAGTGTATATTGCATTATCCTGTATCATGTTCATAGGAGGATATCGAATCGTGAATGAAAACCTTAAATGTTATCTGCTATCTACAATAATATGTAGGTGATCGCTCTATGAGTTCTCTATCTGAAGTAGAGGCACGAAACCACATAATGGATATTCAAAGAAGCTATATTGCCCAGAGTGGTCGTATCCTAGAAGCTCTTACAGGAGCTATAAGGGTTATTGAGAAGACCTTCGCTCGCTCAGGTCACTTTATACTAGAGTTCATTCAAAACGCTGAGGATGCCGATGCGACGAAGGTAAAGATCGTCTTACAGAGAGATGCCGTGAAGATATTTAATAATGGGAATCCATTCTCGAAGGAAGATGTTGAAGGTATATGCTCTGTAGGGAGATCTCGTAAAGATCCTAGAAAGCATATTGGTTACCTAGGTGTAGGTTTTAAAGCTGTCTTCCAAATATCCTCGAGTCCGCACATTTACTCGAAACCGTACAGGTTTAAATTTGACAGGAATTACTGGCCTAAACCCGAGGAAATCCCCTGGCAGATCACACCAATATGGTTAGATGATGTTCCAGAGGGGTTTAAGGAATGGAATGTAGGGTTCTACATACCGATAGATGAGAAAGGCTATGAAAGGATTAAGAGGGAATTGGAGAACCTACATCCTACACTGCTACTCTTCCTCCATAAGGTTGATGAGATAGAGTTGGAGTTTAATAATACAAGAAAGATATTTAGAAGAAGAGTTAAAGAGAGGAGCGAAAACTACACTATTTACACTCTAGAGGTAGAAGAGGGTGGAGATAAAGAGGTTACTGATTGGGTGGTGTTCCGCCAGGTAGTTGAGATACCGGATCACATAAGAGAAGATAGATTTACAAAGGATTGGGATAGGAGTGGTGTGCAGTACAGGGAGATAGCCGTAGCATTCAGACTAGACGATTCCGGAGACTTAATGGCAGTCCCCGAAACCGCCAGCTTTGGCGTTAAGTTTGGTGTATTTAGCTATCTCCCACTTAAGGGGGAAGAGCACGTACTCTTGCCTTACTACATCCACGCAGATTTCCTAGTTGCTCCGGGGCGTGAGGTGATACATAGGGATGCTCCATGGAACATATGGATGCTAGATGAGATAGCGAACTTCATAGTAAGATCTGTGATAGAATCATTTAAATCTCATCGTATCTGGAGGTATTCTTACACCAGCGTACTCTATGTTGATAGGTATGTCCCTGAGCCGTTCTACTCACATCTAATTAAGCCTGTAAATGATGAAATCAGGAGTGGAGCCCATTACCTTACTATAGATGAAGATTTCGTGAAAGCTTCAGATGTAGTTAAAGTAGATCAGAAGGTCATAGAGTCGTTAGGTCTAGATCTTGTAAAAGAGATTATAAAAAGAGTTGCTCATAAGAATATGCTCCATCCTGAAGCTAAAATTCCTCGAGCTTTAAAACTGGAAGAGGTGAAGGAAATAAGAGATTTGAGAAAATACTTGAAGAGCATACCGCGAGAGGAATTAAAGGAGTTGTTTAAGGATAAGTGGGATGAGTGGGGTGAGCGGATCCTAGAGCTTCTAGAACCCTCCGATCTACTCAACGAACTCAGGGATCCTAATGTTAGCGACGAGGAGAAGGTAAGAATCGTTAAGGAGCTTAAGAAGCGTTGGAGTGAGGGTATAGTTAGCAGCGATGAGTTATTGAAAGGAGGATTTCTGATTAGGACTAAGAGCGGGAAGTGGATTAGACCTCAAGAAGCCCTACTACCGTCAGAGTATAGACCTCTTGAGGATGTAGAAAGGCTAGTTAAGAGAGGGCTACTCGATCCTGGATTAGTCGAAGAGCGTTTTGTAGACCCAGTATTCATTAAGGACCTTCCCGAGAAGGAGATAGATGAATGGAGACGATTCCTAGAAGAGCTTAAGGTGGGTAGCGAGGTAGATAGAAAGAGGCTAGTAGAGAACGTAGGGATCATGGTCGCACTCAAATATGAGAGGGAAGTGTTAGGAGTTAAGGATGCACGGCCCTTAACGGAGTCAGAGAGAGGTAAAGGTTACGATATTGAATCAAGAATGCCCGATGGCTCCCCTAAGTACATAGAGGTTAAGGCTCGTAGCGGTTATTATTACGAATCCATAACGTTAGCTAAAAGTGAGTATGAACTTCTCTTTAACAAGCCTGAGCGTACCTACGTATATGTAGTTTTAAATGCTCTAAGCGACCCGATTCTATACATAGTGCCAGGTAGAGAGTTGAAGGAGGCTAAGCCGGCAGTCGAGTTCTCATGGAACGAGTGGAGCTCTAAAGTAGAGCAGAAATGGAAGCCTCCTTAGATTATGGATTTAAATCAGTTCATCCTACTTAGAGGGAGATCCTCGGGCTCTCTGAAGTTAAAGACTTTGTATGGTCATATGCCAGCCGAGGAGGATGCAGTAAAAGTGTGACATTGAAGCTGATATTCTTCGAACCCTACATACCTAATGTAGCCTTAAGCACAATCCACAGATCCTAGCCTTGTACAAGCGGGTAAGGGGCTTAGCACATCTAAACATGCTAGGGTCTATTGTGTGACATCCTCCAGTGCCCCTTATTGAGCATTTAATCATATCTATTACTATTAGGTCTATTAGGTAGAATCTGCATTCCCTGAATCTCTTGAAGACTCATCCTTATCCTTTGACCTGAATAAGATCTAGTCTATGTGATGTGCATTGCTATTAATTCTCTCAGGGCCTAAGACATAGAGGTAAGTCCTCTTGTCTCCTATGAAGTACTCTAGGAGGAAGTTCAGCTATAAGTAAACATTGTAGCCTCATCCAGGTCATGTTTCCATTTAATTCAAGGGTTTCATCCTACACCTTCATACGACTAGCGTACCTTTCGTTTTTTATATAATGTACAACCTCTATAGTGCACAGGAGTTTCAACGAGACGTGCACGTATCACGTGGGAGAAGCATTGAAATACCACAAACTAAACAATGTAACTTATGTTACAGACAAGGAGCCCCTAAGAGGTAGCATGTTAAAAAGCTGGAGTGGAGACCTGCACAAGTGGTATCTTCAAGGTAGCCTATGATAAGGTTGTATAGCTGGTTTGAGCGGGGTATATGGTGTGGCTCGACGAGCTTAGGAGCTCCGTTTACCCGTGATTAACTAGGTGTTATGAGATGAGAGGCTGGAACGCGCTGATAGCTTCTTTCAGTTGATGTTTAAATTCGGTCATAGGCCTAGGTAACCTCTTGGTTTCATCCTGGGGGTTACCCTAAAAGAGTTGCCACAGCATAGCCTTAAGTTGAACCAAGTTTTCATGGAGGGCATGTTATGCGATGAAGTGACGATTTTATATCAAACCTAAGAGCTTTCAATGAAATAGCTTCAGTGTTAAAGGGAGAGTACGCATGTATCTTCAGACACACTCCTTATAACTCCTAGGTCCTTGAGGAGATCTAGCAGGGAAGCGATCCCGTGAATGGCGATTTAGCAAACTTATAAGGCATACTTCTACCCGACCCTCTACGTAACTCTCTTGGAGCTCTAAGCCTGTATGTAGCACATCCGGCTAGCACCGACAAGTTCTCGTATATCCTATTGACACTCCGAAAGACATCACTTTACTCCAGCTTCTTATAAGGCGTGCTACGACGCACTATGTAGACGTCTCTCTAAGACCTCGTAGTAATTAATAATGAGAATGGCGCCTCCTCAGCTTCTAATATTTCAGGACTTATCTACCCGGGTAGTCAATCTCAGATACGACCTCAACAGATAATACGCTCCTGCCCCCCTTATAAGGTCTCCTCGACAAATAATACACTCTACCTCCCTTATAAGGCTTTTAATCACCCATATAGAGGGTGGGGAAGTGCTTGGCTGTGTTGAACACGTTTGAAGTAGATTTAGAATACATATGGAGAGAATTGAATGATCCTAAAAAGCCTAGAGTTAAAGTGTACGATGTAGAACTAACTATACCCGCTATATCCGAAGACTGCATCGCCACCCTTAATAACAACGGCTACTACGACATCAGAAATGGAAAGCTTTACACCACCAGGACGATGAGAGAGAGTATGATGCATAAGGATTGCAGAGATAAGATCCATTTTAAAGAGATAAACACCATAACAATCAATGAGGTGCCTGGAGATGGAGTAGCTAATATCATGAAGATCTATGTCCTCGATAAGGTAAGAAGGGATCTAAATAAGGCCTTAGAATCAGCCAGCAAAGTTTTAGACATCCTAGCTAAGGTTGAAAGTAAAGCTAAGAGCGAGCTCAACAAGCGCATCAAAGGCGCTGGAACTCACATTTCTAGAAACGGACCCACCTTTAAGATACGCTCGTGGATTGCTAGGGTGCTCGTTGATGATAACGACGTGTTTGTTTTCTGGAAGGACAATAAGCTCTATGCAACTATCAATGTAAGTCTGGTAATTCGCTTTGATGGTAACCTCTGGGATCACCTTGTTAAACGGGATATGGAAAAGTTAAAAGAGTTAAGTAACATTAGGTTTAGGTACCTTTTAGACCTTGAGGAGTGCAGGCGATTGAGTAGAACTTACACTGTAAAGAGGTATTTGTCAGAGGAAGACTATAGAAACCTTTATAATGAGAAGCGTGGTGCGATGCTTTCATACGAAGATCTCCTAGAATACCCTAGGAGGAAGCTGAAAAGCGAATGTAGGGAAGTCGCCTCTTTAGAAGAGCTACATAGAAGTATTGGAGTAGACAAGATTGATCTCCATCAACCAATAATAGAAGTTGAGAGTAGCGGGGGCGAGAAATTCTACTTCCCAGCTCAATACGTAGTACCAGTATTCGACCCAGCGATAGCCGACGATGTTGAAAAAGAGATCCTTTCTGAACTCAAGAGACTCATCCACCATGAGTACAAGAGAGATTTAATCCTTGGACTAGTGAATCAACTCAACTATCTACGAAGCGAGCCTGTAAGTTTAGTGACTAGATTTGATGAGGATCCTGAGCTGAGCGTCAATGTATACGATGTCCGTAACAATACTAAGTCTACGGAGACGGTGAAAACGACCTCCCAGATACTCAAACCGCTAAGCCTTCTTAAAGTGTGCGGGAAGGGAAGTAGAGCTGGAGGGAGGGGGTATAAGGGTGACAATGTTAGAGTACCACTTCCACACAAGCTGCCAAAGCTCCTAGGGGAGATGGGGGAGCTACCGCTCATTATTCTAGTTGAAGAGGGGTTGAATGAGGGTGAGCTTGAGGTAGTAGAGAGGCTTTCCACAGATCTCATTAGCCTCCACGAGTGTCTGAGGAGGTCCTGGGAGAGGGCCGGGTATAGGCTTCCACGTCTTAGTCCTAAGGATCCTCTATCCTTTAGACGTGATAGTGATTTCATAGAGATTGCGGAGAAGGCCAGAGAGCTTACAGGTGGTGTTCTCTCATATGCTCTAATCTTTGGTAGGCGTGTTGTTGTGGATGAGGACTATGATGCCCTAGACTACTACGATGACCTTAAGAGGGTGTTGTTCGCTAGGGGTATTATAAGCCAGAATGTTAGTGTTGAAAGGTATTTAGGGGAGGATGGTAGTGTTGACAGTAAAACGGTTGGGTACGCCTTCTCCAACATATTCTACGACATGCTGGGTAAGCTTGGCATAACGCTGTTCACCTCTAAGCTGAACACTGGATACGACCTTATAATCGGGGTTGATGTTGGTGAGGGTGAGGTTGAGGAGTCGAGGACCGTAGGTTCAATAGTGGTGTTCAGCGGGGATGGCGTCCTCATCAACATGATCCCAGTGTACGTGCCGAGCTACCCTGGAAGGGAGACGGGGAGGATCAAGGATCTACTTGAGTACGCTGAGGAGAGAGGCTACGTAAGATTTAAGAACAGGAGGATACTGCTACTAAGGGATGGGAGGCTCACCAGAGAGGAGCAAGAACAGCTAAAGGACTTCACCAGGAAGAGGCAGTGCGTGATAGAGGTTGTTAATGTAAGGAAGAGAACCCCCTTCCAGCAACTAGAACCCGACCGTGACAAGAAGGGTATAGTCGATTGGTACTCTGACATAGGCGACTCCTACTTACTCAGAAGCCACACTCCAAGAACAGGCCTCCCTAGACCCATTAAAGTAGATAAGATTATACGGGTATTCGATAAAGGCGGGTTCAAAGAGAAGCCTATAACTTTAACTGAACTAAAATTGCTCAGAAACTTAGCTTACTTAAACTATTCAACAATAGAGGGTAGAGGAGGCTTAAGACTACCAGCACCCCTACACTACGCCGACAAACTGCTTAAAGCACTAAAGAGAGGATGGAAGGTGAATGAGGAGTACCTAAAGGAGGGCATGCTATACTTCCTCTAAAACTCCCATTGGGAAACCTCCTTCACTCTACCTCGAATAGGCTACCTAAATAGGCTAGGCTGTAACCCTCATAGCCGTAATAATACTCAGCGGGATGCTAGGAGCTTGAATTCGAGGGGTACCTGGTGGACTCGTTGTCGAGATGTGGTTAAGGGTGTTTGGAGAATGTCCTGTAACGATGGAAGTAATCCGCTAGGAGCGTTCTAATAAATTTAGCAACACCGGTTACACCTAAAGACGGCATTAATAATCTAATAGACTTAAAACTTGTTAAACTTGCTTTCCAACTAATCCCCTTGGGGTTCCAGGTTTGGGTAGTCCTCCTGATAGCGAGGTTAACAGTATTATTGATGGTTTCAACCGCGTATTAAGTGAGGCTTTCCGTGATAGGCCTGGTGGACTGGTTACTCTGAAACGATACCAGGTTAGTGTTGCTCGCGAGCTTATTGGGCTAATCGAGGGTGGCCACCGTTTCATCGTCGTCTCCATGCCTACTGGTAGTGGTAAGACTTTCGTTGAGATGCTCTCCGCCTACTACGCCATCAATAGGGGGTATGGGAGGGTTTTGGTTTTAGAGCCTACAAGGTTCCTTTGTGATCAGATGTTTAGGAGGCTTTGGTCCAGGGTCTTCGGGGGTATTGTTGGGGTGGATTATGAGGGTAGGTGTGACGACTTCCTCGATCTAAGGAAGAGGATTGTAATAGCTACCCCCATGACTTCGGGTAAGTGTGCGATGGAGGGGGCTTTCGACTTCGTTGTTGTAGATGAGGTTCACCACGCCTTCGGAGACAAACGCTATGCTGAGGTTTTAAGGTCTCTAAAACCGAAGGTCGTTGTAGGCTTCACAGCCCTCCTACCAAGTGATAGGCTCTCCTCAGGCCTTGGATTGGTCGAGCTCCTAGGAGGGTTTAAGCTACTACACTACGATTTCAAGAAGTTGAAGGAGGTGGATCCAGGGTTTGAACCTCCAAGAGCTATAGTTGATATATTCGATTCGGAGCTCTCTGGGAGGGAGCTGGAGGTCTACGATAAGCTTCTAAGAGGTGGGATCGCAGGGGATACACGTATGGTTAAGTTCCTTGAGAGAACCCTTGTAAGTCATGGTGTGAGAGCATTCTGTGAAAGCTACCAGAGGCTCCTAGAATCCGGTAAGGTGGCTGAGGATATCTCAGCAAGCCTCCTATGCGGGGAGCAGGGGTACTCTCATAAGGCTAGGGTTGTCTTCGAGATCCTAGAATCCTATAATGTCGGCCAGCAACACGATAGGCTTGTACTAGTGTACACGGGGAGGGTTCAAACAGCACTAGAGCTAGGCGATGTTCTAAAACAGAAGGGGTTGAAGGTCGAGGTGTTAACTGGAGGTGTTAGTAGGGATGAGAGGCTTAAACTCCAAGAAAGGTTACGGAATAGGGAGATCACAGCACTTGTATCAACAAGGGTTGGGGAGGAGGGTATAGACATACCTGAGGCGTGGCTCCTGGTAATGAGTGATGTTACGAGAAACCCGCTAAGATTCTACCAGCGCATAGGCAGGCTCATCAGGGTGGGTAGCCCCGATAAGATTAAGCACCTAGTCCTGATTCTAACACCGGGAACCTTCGAGTACGACAGCCTAGAGGAGGTCCTCTGGAGGCTTCACGAGGAGGGTGTCGACGTAAGCTACGTAATAGCTAACATCGATGTAGTAACGGGTAAGACAACAGTAGACCATGTGGTTAAGGCCGTAAAGTTCATCGAAGAACAAGCCCCAATACCACCATCAATACCCTTCCTACTACGAGGAAGAGAGAGTATACCAAACATCGTCGACATGATCAGGGAGCTCATTGAATTAGAGGAGGTGAGGGGGATCCTAGAGAATACTGTTAAACAATGGGGTATAACCTTGGAGGATATACAACCTGAAGATCTAGTCTTCACAGTCCTAACAACAATATTCAATGTAGGTGAGCTGAAGCGGAAGGTGCTAAGACACGTTGATACCTTAGTGAAGACTAGAAGTAGATTTTACAAGATCGTTAACGAAGCCATTAGGAAGGGTGAGCTAGCCTACGTATATGATGTAGATGCTATGGCTGACATCATCGCATACGAGCTATCCAGATTACACCGTGTATGCTCTGAGCGATTCTGCATGAACAGGTTCTTTAGAATGGATTCTAAACCAATACTAAGACTTATCACACGCGTCTTCGCAATGGACAAGCTAGACTGGGTCCTAGAGGAGATGCGTAGATTAGCTAAGGCTACCAGAGAAGAGTTAGAGGAGAAGGGCTTTAAGTACGGAGAAGACCTCAGTTACCCTACAATATGCCCGGAGTGGAATGTGAAGGCAAAAGCCTTAATATGCCAAGCGTACGTACACCTAAACCTTAAGGAACACTCCATACACCTTAGTCCATTCCAGGTAAACTACTATGATATTGACCTAGAAGCGCTTGGAGAGGCGGGAGAGAAGGTTATAGAGCTCTTCGAGTTAAACCTAGAGGTGGCACTCCAAAAAGCAATCCTAAAATTCATGGAATCTCTAACCAGCAACGGATAGAACCTATGAATACCTTCCACCACATTCCACATGGTTACCTAACTATGGGTTAGGACTCCCAGATTCTAAGCTCCAGCACTCCCTTCGAATTACCCATTGATACGTTGTATCTCGGAGTTTAAAAGATATTAGCCTCCGATACCACATGGACAGGAGGGCTCCTCCTCTACATGTGTGAGGTGGTACAAGATGTGTTTTACAGGTGTAATCCTAAACCCCTATAGGAGGCCTATACACGATGAGGTCGTCGGGAGGTTACTTGAGGAGATGGAGTGGAATCCTGAGGGCTTCTACGTCTACAGCCTCGATCCAAGAGTTTACATTAGGACTCTCGACTATGAAAGGTTCAAGTCTACGCTGAACCTGGTTTTAAGCTCAAACCCTCCAGCAATCCACTTCCACTTCAGGCTTGCTACCGTAGGTAAGGTAGCCGTATACAACGTACATGGGTGGGACATAGGAGGACACCTTGTAACACATAACGGTATCGTTGGAGCTTACTCCTACGAGGATGAGAGTGGCTATAGCGACACGCTTAGACTCGTAGCACAGAAGAGGTTCAGAGAGCTCCTACTAGGCAGAAGGTGGAAGGATCTATACAAATACCTTAGCGGGAGGGACTTTAGAGGCGTAATGTTCATAGTGAGCAGGGATTTCAATGAGGTGTACGCCATATCACGTGGGAGGAGCATAAGATACTACAGGTTAAACAATGTAACCTATGCTACAAGTGAGGAGCTCCTAACAGGTAGCATGTTAAGAAAGGCTAGAGTGGAGGCCTACGCAAACGGGATCTTCCAGGTAACCTATGACAGGGTTCTAGGAGTGGTTTATACGGGAGAGGAGTAACCTGGTGAGTTTAAAATCGCCATCCATAGCAGAACTCTAGGAGAGCTAATCCAGAGAGTAAAAGTATGTGGGCTCTGGTGTCGTGAATCACACGGTCCTCTAGCGCACCCGAAGAGCTTTAGTTCTCAGCCTAAGTAACCTCTCATCATCGAGGATATTGCAATATAAGCCTTAGTGGTGAACTCCAGCTATTAGCCGTGTAGGTTGCGGCTTAGTTTCACGAGCTCATAATCTACTAAGGCCGCATACCCGTATCAGTAAGGATAACGGCAATGAGAGTTATCATGATGGTTGGAATGTCAGGTAACACTACTGCAACCTGCAACAACCGCTATTACAGTTAGGGTTAGGTTAAGTCGTGGTTTAGCGTGGGATGTAGACTTTACGTAAACTTAACGTTGCCAAAACCGGTGGCCTCAGACGGGCTCTTCGGTGATCTAGATATCCTCAGGATTTGCTAGGTGTGAGATGTGTTTAGGTTCTCTAGGATCCTAGTATGGTGATGTTATTATCGTGTATACTCGTCCCCCTCTAGGCCCTATACTCCTGTGACCTTGCACTTCGACTTTCTCCTCCTTGATTTCACGCCACTCCCTTCTCAGGATATCTACTATTGTTTATCATCACTATAGGATCCTCCTCGTGGAGTCTATTACCCTCCTCCTAGTGCTCTTAACCCTTCGTGCAAACTGTCTTAGCCTTTCAAGGTAACCTTCTAACGTTAGCCCCCTATTCACATTCACTACCAGCTCGGCTGAGAACCTCATCCTAGGTTTCTTGCCTAAGAGTTCTTTCATCACTTCTGAGAGCCTGCTGCTCTTAAGCCATGCCCAGTAGAAGTTCGGAGAGCTCCTACCAGATGGGAGGTGGAAGGATCTATACGAGTACCTTAGGTGTCATGGTAACTGTTTTGAAGCAACTCCCAGGATGAGGTTGAGGGGTTACTTGGACTGATGGCTGAGTCTAAGTCACCGATTAGTAGAAGCTAGATCTTGGGAAGTTCTTAGAGGTTGAGGTGTATTAGCTGTGTGGCTTACCGCTTTATCGGTTCCTTCCTTAGGAGTGTTAGGTGTTCTACTTGGATGCCATTTGGATTCATGTTCTTCCTCTTCTTGAATAGCCTTCTTCTCCTGATTCTATCCTCTATTATCCCTCCTTCGACCTCTCTTAGGTTTAGTTTCCTGGTTAGGTGTTCTCTTACGACCTTTATTATTGGTACTGGTTTTCCTCTTACTGTTGCTTCTCCAGCGAACACCCCTAGTATCGCCTTCTCCATCATGTTCTCCGCTGTTCTCTCTAGTACTTGTAGTGTGTTTGTGAAGTATGATTCCAGGAGCTTCCTGTACTTGTGTTCCAGGCCTTCAAGTAACTCCTGGTAAGTGGGGCTCTCCACGTTTAGGTTTATGGGGGGTCTGTATGGTATCTCTAGGCTTCTAAGCCTTGATATCGTGCTATCGGGTACACCTAGTAGTTTGAGTTCTCCGGAGAAGCTCCTTATATACTCCTGTGCTTGCACGTACGGTGGTGATGTTAGAGCTCCAGCCACCCCATCCGGGTACTTGCTGGCTGTAACCACGTCAACAACCTTGACCTCAACGTTAGGCTTACAGTTTGGCTTCACAAGGCTCTCCTGCGCTCTAGCTATCCTCACGGCCTTAAGCCTAGCATATCTCCAGAAAAGCTCCCTAACATCGTTTACCGATAGTAGTGTAGCTAGCCTGCCAACCTTATACCTAGACTTAAACCATTTAGGTACACTATCATCGGTATAGCTAAGCCTCCTTGAGGCATAGAGGGCTATTACAGCGTATAAACTCCACCTCTCATCGTAGGGTTCGAAGGCTAGCTTTGAATCGTTAAAGGAGGCCATGTTATCCCTGAAGAAACCCCAAACCCTGGATATGATGTCTAAGACCTGCTCAGGCCACCAGTACCCAGCATCGCTGGGAAGCCAGCCCCTCCCATAACGTAGAGCATCCTCCAGCAACCTCAGGGCTTCCCCAACACTATAGCCTCTAACGACGTTAACACTAGCATCCACGATAACGTGTATCATTGGATTCAGATCCCAAACCACGGAATCATAGCATTTAAGGTAGGAGGCTAGAGCAAGACTACCACTACCAGCAAACGGGTCGAAGATAACACCTCTAACCTCAAGTTTCGAGAAGAACAAGTCGAATATCTTAGAGGGAAACCTAGCAGGGTACATGTAGACACTGTAAAGCTTGCCCAATGTAGCCTCAAGGTTCAACCACTAACACCTTCAACAACCACATTGTACACTTTAGAGTGATAGAGTAACCTATTAAGCTCATGGATGATCCCTTCGCCACGAACTCTAATGCCTAGGACTTGCTCAAACCTGTTCTTGAGTTTTTGAATTGTATCTTTTAAATTAAGGATATCTAAAGGCTTCCTTCTTGGATCATAGGCTTTTATCTCCCTACTGAACTCCTCTATGGCTAACGCTATCTCAAAGGGGACATCAGCCACCCTAACGTCTATGTTAAGAGCTCCCCCTTGGGCTAGCATAAACTCTGCTATAAGGGGGTTAAAGTACACTACACTATCACCTTTAACCCTGTATATGCCGGTGCTATCAATTATAAGCTTTAGAAACTCGTTATCTAGAACTTTAACCCAAAGTTCCCCATAGCTTCCTTTTCTAAAATAACGTGTAATGCTTGATAGTACATTCCTGAGCTTAAGAAAGTCTAGCCTGAAGCTGACCAGCCCCTCAGACCTCATGTACTCGTCTCTGAGGAACTCGAATAACTCCAGGGGGAGCTCTAGATCGCCAAGCTGGAAGCCTGACACCCTAGCTAGGTCCATGAGGTGTACTGTGTAGAGAGGCCCTCTCCTCTTGCCATCTCTCACCGAGTCCTCTCTAACAATTAAGGCGTTGAAGAACTCAGCCCGCCCTCCTATTACCTCTAGATCTTCAACTGGCATGTCCATGAGCAGTTTCCGAACCCTGAAGCTCCTGTCTACAAACTCCACCAGCACGTTACGGTAATCCCTACCCTTAAACATACTCCTCCTAACATCACCTACCAGCCTACACACACTCTTGTAAATGGTGTAGATGCTGACATCCCTATCACCTACGATAATGAACGTTGAATCAGTTAGGGGTTCTATCTCGTTGGGGGAGGTAACCTTAGGGAACCTTATCGTGTTGACTATATAGGCGTCTAAGGGTAACCCTGAAATCTTCGTGGCATCGAGGTCTTTAAACTCGCTAGACCAGAGGATGCCGAAGGGTGATACGCTAACCTCGTCGGCCTCGAAAGTTGTTTCATAGAATAGCTTATACTTACCAGAACCCCAGTGTACGAACGTGAGGATCGTATCGAGAGATGAAAGCATGACTGGTGTGAACATTGCTGTAGCTTGAACCTCCACATCCTCAGAAGGTCTTAGAATCCTTTTAACAAGCTTAGCTGTAACGCTTCTTACGGTAAGAGGTGTTAGCAGGGGTTTAACATCGAAGCTCCACTCATCACCTTTAATTCCTAACCTCCTAAACTCGGAGATCCTGTGCTCTAGAGAGCTTCTTAGATCAGGCGAGAGAAGTCTTAGGAGGTGGTCGGCAAGACTACCTCCTGAAGGATAACCCCTGTAGGCCACTAGGACAACCCCCTCTCAAGCTCACCTAGTATGAGGCGTGCCATAGACTTAGAGACAACCCACTCTCTCATGAGGAGATTACCTAGACAACTCCTCTCTACTAGAACACAGTTATAACAGCCATCGAAACAGAAGGGGGTGGAGGCCATGTATATAGCTTCAAGATGAGGCTTTAAGCCCTGTCTTAGGATACTAGCGTCTACGCCATGCCTGTTTGCAAGCTCCTCAATAACATCCTTCATAATGACCCTAACCTCAAGTAATGGTAGCGATATACCTGGATGCGATGGCGTACCACCCATAAAGGTTCTTAGAGCATCGGCAACGTCCAGCAGGGTGATCGAAGTTGAACCAATATTGAGCTTGGATAACCCCAAGTGAGCTCTCACCCTCTTTGACTTTTCACGCCACAACCTTAGACACTCATCAGACTCGACATCCCTACCTAGCTGCCTGTAAGCGAAGTCTATGAACTCTCTCAGATCAAACGAGCTACGTACAACTGACTCCCACATTCTATACGTATAAGGCCTTGTATCAACTACAGCAATTAAACCTACGACCCCGCTAATCCTTGAAGATAACAACCTGTACCTCGACCCACCTATAACGACGTTCGTGGAGTACCTTGAAGGCCTAATCTTACCCTCAACATCTGAGCCAATGGATAGGACAACCAGCTCCCTTAAACTCTCCCTCGGTGCCTTAAGAACCCCCTGAAGGTACCTTAAGAGCAGGTGGGCTAATGAGTGTAAACCATACTCCAAGAGCAGTACTGCCATCCTCCTAGCCAAGATGCAATAGTCAATAGAAATAGGTTTCCCGTATTTTCTCACCTCATCATTAATCATGAGGAGGAACGATGCTAGTACCAAGTCAACATAATCAAATTCGCTATCTCTTAGATCTCTTAGCTCTCTAATGTATGAAAGGAGGGCCTTTAAGTAATTAGTCCTCCGCCCCATAGTCTCATAGGCCACGTATACATCATCGTCAACTATGCCCAGCTGATAGAACCCCAAGCTTCGAGCTGGAATTGGCACATTAATCCTAAAAACTCCATGAGGTAGCTTCATTTTTAATTTCTCTTCAAATCCAGGTATTATAAATTTGACATTGGCAACCAGGAACCTATCTAGGACAGCTTTAAGAATGGCTTCAGGATTTACATTTATATTAGATCCAGAGATCTTCCTATCGGTAATTTCTATGCCAGGGTCATTACACCGTCCATCAATTACAATTTTTCCTGTAAATTTTGGTTTTGATAATAGGATAAAGGCTCTAAACAATTTTATTGCGAGGTATTCTGAGAGCTTGTCAAACAGGTTGCTAAGATCGATTCTAAGCATCACGCCTCCCGAAGAAATGTAGGATCCCGAGGGAAGAGCTACAGGATGAGGTAATAAGTTTCGTCGCTGGTTTAGCTGCTGCTGAACCATATAATGTAATCTAGACAACAATGGGGTTGGGATAAGTTGAGAAAGCTGCTCCTTCTTGCGATGCTTTTTCCCAAAGTAAACCATACTTCCTAAAAGCACCTCTAGTAAGTGAACTTCTAGAAGACTTAGAGCTTTTGATACATTGTTTTCCTTTAGATTCACAGGAATAGACGCTATTACAGGCCATGTCACTACATCATCGATACTCGTACTTTTGGGGCGACGTTGCCCTAAACTTAGATCTAATTTTTGGTCTCCAATTACGATAATTATGCGTTTTACGTCAGAATATTCATTAGGTGATATTATAACAATATACTCTAATCCCCTGACATGCTTTAAAGCTCCTAGGTAACTAAGATAAAGCTTCCTCACGTCAACCTCCTTCGCCGCCTCATACGCTATGACGACGTTATGCACCTTGGTTTGAGATCCTCCTCTTCTGGGGTTGTGGTCGAGTATGTAATGTCTAGTCACTATGGCATTTGAGGTCTTATCATCTTCCTTACATCTATTGACAAGCTCGCTAAGGGACTTTATATCTATGCCTGAAAAACTTAGAGTAGGTAGGTATAAAATGCTACTGTCGAAGACGGTTCTTCTAGCCTCTATTCTCAAGGTGCCCTTATCGTATGCTATTTCTCCACAATAGTAGCCTGAACCGTTTTCTAGCGCAAAGAACGGGAAGTTTATATGCATTGATATTCACCTCAAGCACCTGTACGTAAGGGTCTTATCCTTTTGAAAGCCTCATCAGTACTTAAAAGTTCTGGCCTCTTCTTAGGCGAGTACACTAGATGACCTGCCTTCACCCCACCTATCGCATCTGTAGCTCCGGGGGGTATGTGGGATAGAACGAACCTCAATGCCTCATCTTGAAGCTGGGGTTCTAAAGTAGCCTGCATGTAGCCCGCCAGGTCTCGTATTACGCCCACCATGATATTTAGAAATTCTATCATGATATTTAGAAATTGGTGAGGTATTTCTTGAATTCGATCCTCTAGCATTTCATATAAGGCTATCAACCTAACAATGTACGGTATAAGATTGACCTGTAATTTTTGTCCATTCAAGTTCCTAATAGCATCTAGCTCTAGCCTTAGAGCAATCGCCTCATTCCCTAAATCCTCCAAACCAAAATTATTCAAATGTATTCCTATTTGTGTGAGAACACTACTAGCCCTGTTTAGAACTTGGTTGAGGTTGACTACTTTTATCGGAGACTGTGCTGTAACGATGAGCTCATACCATTCCTTAAATCTTCTAATGTAACGACCGTTACGTTCACATCCTAACATTCTTAAAAACCCTTCTACAATGTTTTTTTCTTCTTTTTGACTAGATGAGAAGATGAGGCTTAGAACTGTGGGAGCCAGGCTTCTAACAATTGCGTCAACATCTTCTAGGACATACGCTATAGGGGGTATCTTGAGGTTATACACATACTCTACCGCATCCTGATCCGACACGTATCTTATATCCTCACCCGTATTCCTAAGTACCAGTAGGAGTGTTGATACAAAGAAAGAGGATGCATGCCTTCCACTTCTCCCAAATCTTTGCGCTAAATCAGCTGGGTAAGGATACGACGCGTACTGGATGGTTAACGCTAGACTTTCAATATCAACGCCTAATTCAAGAGTTGATGTGGATAGTGTGACCACTGGTGTGGGGTTTCTATCCCCTTTCATATGCCCCTCTATAATAGCACGTTGAGGGGGTTTTAGGTCACCGTAATGAGCTAAAATTACATGTTCACTGCTCTTGACGAGTTTGGTGAGCATGCTCACATCTTCATATGCATGCCAACCTTCCTGTTTAAAAGTATCAGCAAAAATGTTTAGAGAATCGATCAGCCTTTTCAATCCGTCATAAAACTTGAGATTCTCAATAGTTTTCATTAAATCATCATAGCTGTTAATCCTAGCTTTAAGCTTGTTCAAGTCTTGAGGTGTTATGTAGAGGTGTAAGACTTGGAAGTCCTTGAACGTCGTTTCACGATAGAGGATGTCCAACGTGTTTTTAACTCTTCCCTGCTTGATTAGAGCATCTATACTTTTAATAATCGCACTTATGGCTTTCTCCCTACGCTCATTGTTTAATCGGTTTTTATCGTATTTGCCTGTTAGCAGAGTTCTATCGGCGTGATCTTGAGCTTCTAGGATTTGTCTCCTTAGGAATAGTCTGTAGATGTGTTTTAGGGTTTCCTTTGAGTCAATGAACACTAGTGCTTGAGCCTTCTCCGATAGCCCGCGAAGCCTAATAGCGTTTAGCCAGTGCAGTACTGCTATCAGGGTCTCCGCTAGACTAGTCCATGATTCCTTTTGAGGATGAGGGTGGGATACAATGGCTATCCTAAGCTTGAAGTGACCTTTCCAAATGTGATCTCTTATCCCCTCAGAGATTATGGCATCGTAATCGTTGTAGACCAGTAAGTTGTGAGTCTTGAATTTATCGTAGACCTCCTTTGTGAGTAGGGTTCTCAGGAACTCCTCAAGGGGTGCTGGAATCCCTACATCCCCATACCGCGTTTTTACTTTAAAGAAGCCTATAACATTGCTGGAGTTCAATCTCTCTTCTCGAACTCCTACCATTCCGTCCCTTACCGTTTTCACTATCATCTCTGAATCTGTTAAAGTTGCACTTGAAACAATGAAGTCTACGTCTAGCCCCTCCGCTAACTCTTTAATACAGTTAGGCGTTTTACCGGTAAGCCTGGCTTTAAGGTAGAGTAGTTTAAGCAATGTAGGTACTATGACTTCCAGGTCTCTTCCTAGATAGATGTGTGCCTCGTCTAGGATTAGAATGCCGACACCCTTCACGAACTTGTTGAAAGCAGTGCGATCGTCTTTCACAAAGTTGTTGTTAATAAGCTTGGTTAACATAGAGTGATTTGTTACTACTATGTCGGCTTTCTCAAATATGCTATCATCATTCACGTCCATTACCCAGTCAATATCTTTTAACCTTTGGCCTCCATCGCATGTATCGGATTTAACCAGGAACACCTTGTATACACCGTTTTCAAACCCGTGGCATAGCTTGTGCCCTCTGAGCTTGAGATCTCTGAGACTATGTAACCCTCGCTGCTCGCGCCTAAGCCTATCCCCATCGTATATGGCTATCCTTAGAGGTTCTAACCCTCTACCGACCATCTTCTCGTTAACCTTCTCTAGGAGCTCCAACATTTTACCTAGCTGGTCTCTTGCTAGAGCCTTTCTTGGGTATAGTATTAGTGCTTTCCTGGGCTTACCCGAGATCCTGGCTGAGATTAGCTTAGCTAGCAGGTAGGTGAAGAATACAAGTGTTTTGCCTGTACCTGTTGGAGAGTTCAGTACCGCTAGTAGCCCCTTGCCTCTCGAGCATTTCTCAAACATATCCTGTAGATTCTTATACTGGAATTTTGATAGAGGGTGGTCTAAGGCTTCTTTTAGAGCTTCCTCTAGGATGTTAAACGCCTCAGAACCTATACAGGGTTCGGCTTTCCCTGACAGCTTTGATAGCTGTTCTTCTAAGCTAGTTCCGCTGTGATCCTTGGAGAACGGGAGGGGTTCTATCATGAATGGCAGGATGTTCGCCTCTAACACCGCTGGATGTGATGGTAGCGCTGATGCATAGCTAGCGTATTTAAAGAGCATACCGTGTAGTGTTTTGAAGAAGAGGTTGGTTACGTCGAAGGAGCTATCCATATCTACTCCAGTTTGCCTCCTAAAGAACGTCTTGAACTCGTCTACGAGGATACCTGGATTAGTACCTATGGTTTCAAAGTACCTCCTTAGCTCATGGTATAAACGGAGAGAGTACAGCTCCCTTATATCCGTTATGGGTATGGCAATCTGCTGAGGGGAGGATCGTAGGTGCTCCTTAAGCGGGCTTACCGTATCACCGTCCTTGTCGAGTACGAGGTAGATTAATCCACATTCCATCAACCTAAACACGGTCATCGCAACCAACCTAGCAAGGTTATCGCTAGCCGATCCTAGAACCTCTTTCATCTTCTCTATGATCTTATCCTTACACTCGCTTAGACCTTGAGGGTTTAATGGGTCTCGTATGTCGTAACCACACATTAGCCTCCTAAACCCGTTGATTATAGAGTAGGCTAGGATTAGGTAGTCTAAACCCCTGTCGGCTCTAGGGCTATGGGTTATATAGTTTGAAGTGTACACTATAACGTCGCCTGTATCAACACCGTCTCCCACTATGGTGTTAGCTCTCATTAAGGCAATCTCGTTAACAAGTATCTCGTGGTACACAGCCAGTAGATCGCTGTTATCCTCCAGTCTGCAGGAAGACGGAGTGCTTGTGGTGTGAACTACAGGCATTCCCTCACCTCCGCTTGAAGAGGCAATCGCTGGCACAGAAGCTACACAGGGGGCCTAGTATCCTTAGCTGCTTGGATCCCGCACCCCTCTCGTTTGGAGCACTCCCTTCTATCGTCTCAGCAACTCTCCGTAAGCCCTGCTTTAGAACCCCGTCTATTTTGATAAGAATTGGTTTACCGCCATCCCCTCTGTAGGCTAGCATTAATTTAATATTTCCATAGTCAACGTTGTTATTGTGTGAGTAGGCGTAAGCATATAATGCGAGCTGAAGCAAATCCCTGATGCTGAGTTTCGATAGCATTACGGATTTAACTTCTACAAGTGTGACTTCTTTATCACCCCTACAGACTACGTCTATACGGCCTCTAAGCTTGCCCTTGAGCAGTGAGACAGACTCTTCTACACTGCATTTAGTTTTAAATTCCTTTTCTAGGAACTGTTTAACGATATTCTTCAACTCTTCGTGTTTCTCAGTAGCTTTTTGAAATGTAGAGTAGTCCGGTCTGAAGCCGGGACATATGGTGAAGGCCTCAGCTACACTTTTAGCTCTCAATGTTACACCTCCTTAGAAGACCACTTATAGGACGTCAACTGGGGAGTTAAAAAACTTTAACCAACTGGAAATTTGAGGGAGCTAAAGGTATGCCGAGTAGCCAGTTAAGGGGGGAGGTAGGGAACATTATTGGGAAGGCTAAGAACCATGTCTGGATAACTGTAAGTGCCATAGACGATTGTGGTATTAAGTTTATTACACAACTCCGTGTGAGAGGTGTTAACGTTAAACTTCTGGTATCCAAGCGTGTTAGCTGGGATGTAATACAACGTCTGCCTGTTGATGTAAGACTTGTTGAGGACGTGTTGCTACGGGAGAGTGTTCACATTATTGATGATGGGGCTTTTACCGGGGATCTCGAGCTCACCTGTAGATCTCTTAGTGGGAATGTGTTGAGATTAAAGCCTATTCCGCTGGATAGAGGCCTTGAATTATTTCAATCAATATGGGAGCGTTCTAGTACGGTGTATACCTCTGAGTTCAATCGCCTTAGGCTGAGCTGGCGTGAGATCCTATATTTTATCATGTGGTATTTGGGCGTCAAACTGGAACCCGTAGCCTCTCGTGTAGCGAACGTACTGAGAGAGTATGCTTTCAAGCTTAGGATTAAATTGATAAAGCTTACGAGAGGGGGCTCGTACCCCTTTACACTACTAGAGCCTGAGATCCAAGAGCTGGTGAGGAGGAGAGGGCTCGTAGAGCCCACCCCCATACAAATCCTTACGATACCGAAGATCCTCTCAGGTGAGAACGTCCTAGTAATAGCTCCCACGGGTTCGGGTAAGACCGAGAGTGTAGCTTTACCAGTACTAAGCCTCCTCGCTAGGGAGAAGAAGATGAGGAGAGGGACTTTAAGGGGGGTCAAGGTCCTCTACATAGCCCCTATGAGAGCTCTATCCAAGAACGTCACCGAGAGGCTTAGGGGTTATGCACGCGAAGTATTTGGGATAGTGTACGGAGATCCTGTTAGGGAATGGCATAGCGATGTTGATAGGAAGGTTAGGAAAGGGATATGCGAGACCCCACCGTTAATCCTGGTAACTACACCTGAATCCCTGGAATCAATACTAGATCTTCACTGTAGCAGTATCCTGAGGAATGCGAGGTACGTTATTGTAGATGAGATTCACGAGCTAATAGGGAGTAAGAGGGGGGAGCAGGTTCTGGTACTCATTGAGAGGGTTAAGAGCCTTTTTGGGATAAGCAGGGTTCAACGTATGTACCTTTCAGCAACCATACCTAAACCTAGTGAGGTAGCTAGACTGCTAGAAGGTAGCGATGGACCTGTCAGGGTGGTAGAGGATCCAAGCGTTAGGGAACTTAGTGTAGAGCTACGGTTCGCTATTGATGCCGAGAGGATGCTAGCTCAGGAGCTCTCGGAAGCTTTAGGGCAGAGTGGGGGTTACATAGTGTTTGTTAATTCGAGGGCTATGGCAGAGTTGCTACACCACCAGCTTACAACACATGGTGTGGGAGATATAGCAGTCTATCATAGCTCACTTTCGAAAGCTCAGAGGCGGAGACTTGAAGAGGCGTTCAATAAAAGGGTTTTGAGGGGTCTTGTTGCAACAAGAGCCTTGGAGCTAGGTGTAGATATTAGCGGTGTTGACAATGTCGCTATCGTAGGCTCGCCTAGACTACCCGAGTACCTAATCCAGAGGCTTGGTAGGAGCTCCCACCAGCCTGGACGAACATCTTCGGGTTCGTTGATCGCCATAGACGAGGTTGACTTACTGGAGATGCTAGCGTTGGTGAACTTAGCTAGTAGACGTAAACTAGCAGGGGTTACCATTAACATGCCTTCTAGGGATGTTATCGCCAGGGAGGTTCTAGCAGAAGCTCTAAGATCCAATAGAAGTAATGGACATGTTGAGTTAGGCTACCTAGTTGATGTATTTCGAAAAGCTTTCCCAAGTAGAGGTGACGAGATTGAGAGTGTGGTTGAAGAGATCGTAAACCATCTAGTGGGTAAGGGTATGCTAGCTGCGGACGACTCAGTCTTAAGGTTAGGTGGAGGCTTTGAAAGCATCTGGCCTTCCAAGGATCGTGGGAAGTTTGTTACATTCATACCCCCTAAAAGTGAGGTTAAGGTCGTCGATAGTAATGGTAGTGTCATAGGTGTTATTGACGCTGTTAACCTTCTCTTCTTCCGTCCAGGCAGTAATATAAGGTTGGGTGGGAGGGTATGGAGTGTTAAGAGGGTTGGTAAACGGAAGATTGTTGTTGATATGGCTTCAACTGACGAGTTCTCGATACCGGTGTGGAAGGGTGGTGGCGTAATGTCACCTCAGTTTATCGCCATTGAAGCCTACAGGTTACTAGGTAGATTAAGGGATGTTATGGGAGATGGAGGGCAGGTTAAGCTAGGAAATGTCAGGGTTAGAATACACCAGAATGCCAGGGATACACTTGAAAAGCTAGCCGCTACAGCCAGCAAGCCC
Source organism: Acidilobaceae archaeon (assembly GCA_028276165.1). Lineage (GTDB taxonomy): Archaea > Thermoproteota > Thermoprotei_A > Sulfolobales > Acidilobaceae > DSZV01. Next base: position 8,697 of record JAPYWV010000010.1, on the reverse strand, counting down.
CTCCCAAGCCCTAGGCTAATGATAGTAGACATGCTTACAGACAAGGCCCTCAGGGTTAAACCATCTAAGCTTAGGAAGCAGAAGATGCTACCACACGATATAGTGGCAACGGTAATCCTCTACCCCCTTGGAGGCCTCATAGCCAACACCATAGCATCAACGTTGTGGACCGAGGTAACGAAAGGCAATGTGTTCTATTCAATACCAAAACCCCTAGGACTCCTCGTCGTCCACAAACCCAACTTCAACGTAATAGAATGGCTACTAGACCTTAACGAAGATAGAATAGTTGAAGCGGCATCAAAATCCCCCTACGTATACCTAATAGCAACAGAGATAGCAAGAAGCCTAGGATACCGAAGAATACCAGGAAAGCTCGCAGAGGAGAAACTCTTATACGAGGAAGCACTAAAACAAACACCAAACAGGTTCTATGACGTAGGAGGCACACTAAGACTAGTAAGCTGGCTGAAAGCAGGATGTATAAAGATAGTGGAGAGGAAAGTTCTGGAAGCCGAAGGAGTACATGATCTGACAAGAATTGTATTCGGCGACATACTAGGGTACACGTAGTAGGACAAGGAGGAAAGGCTAGAATAAAGTCGAGCCTGGATTGATAAGGACATGAGTTATGAGGAGAAAGGCTATAGCATTTTAACCATCTTAGGAAGTTTAATTTTGAAAGTAGGGATGCAACGAACTTTAACCTTACTCTTTTACCTTGAGGTTTCTCTCTATTGCTAGTGTTATGAGTGTTAGTGCTAGTATTATTAGCATTATTAGTAGGCCTGGGAATACTATGAGCCAGTATGCTCCTGATATTAGTGCTGCTGATCTCCTGGCGTAGAATAGTATTGTTCCCAGGCTTACTCTCTCCAGGTCTCCTAGTCCTAGGAAGCTTAGGCCTGATTCTAGTAGTATGGCTGCTCTGGTGCCTACAAGGATTGATCCTAGTACTATCGGGGTCATGTTTGGTATCAGGTGTCTCAGGGCTATGTGTGTTAGGCTTGATCCTAGGGCTCTTGATGCCTCCACGTAGGGGGCTTCCATTAGTGATAGTGTGTAGGCTCTGACAAGCCTTGCTGAGGCAGGCCACCCTACGATGGCTATGACTAGGATTACGTTGAATATGCTCGGCTTGAGTATTGCTACAAGGATGAGGGCTACTACCAGGGATGGAATTGATAGTAGGAAGTCCACGATTCTCATGAGGATAGCGTCTACAAGGCCTCTGAACACTGCTGCTGTTACACCTACCAGGAGGCCTATGGTTGCTATAAGGATGGCACTAGCCAAGCCTACAAACAACGTTATGAAGACCCCTTCGGAGACAAGGGTCATGACATCGCGTCCTAGATCGTCCGTGCCCAGGGGGTGCTCTATTGATGGAGACTGGAATGGGGCTCCAACCATATCCTTCGAAGTCCACGGGGAGTAGAGCCTCCACGCTAGCGCTATGAGGGTTACCAGGAGTAGTATTGCTAAACCAGCCTGGAAGAGGGGGTCTCTAGACACCCTGGATGCGAAGCTCACAACCCCCTACCTCCTAGCAAGCCCTCTAACCTTGATACGCGGGTCTAGGAAGTAGTAGAGTATGTCCGCGGTGAAGTTCGCGGTAGCAACCACCACTATGGTTAGCAAGAATATACCCTGGAGTACCGGGTAGTCTGCTTTAAGTATCGAGTCGTAGAGGAGCCTCCCCACACCATTCCAGCCGAAGATGGTCTCGGTGAACACTGCGCCAACGACCAGCAGAGCTGACTCATTAGCTATGATAGTAACAGTAGCTATCAACGCGAACCTAGATATCCTAAGTAGTATCCTTAGATCACTCAACCCTATAGCCTTAAGTGTTAGAACGAAATCCTCACCCCTCACATTGGATACAACGTTTCTCACGTAGATGTAGTAGAGGGGTGTGAAGAACATGGTTAGAACGATCAAAGGCCCCACCATGTGGTGCACGTAGTCTAGGACGAGGATGTGCAATGGGACCTCCTCGAAGTAGAAGGATGTAGTCCCAGCTATGGGAATTAAGCCCAGCCTGTACCCTAGGTAGAATTGGATTAGTAAGCCAACCCAGAATACTGGAGCTGAGGCGAGAAGGTACAATGTTGATGTAAACAGCTTATCCGGAAACCCACCCCTAAACCCCATTAGCAAACCTAGCGAAGTCCCTAGGATAGCTGAGGTCAGCATAGCCGATGACATGAGGACGACTGTGTTGAAGAGCCTTTCCCCGAATATAACCTCGACAACAGGGGTTCCAATGTAGACGAAAGAGTAGCCAAAATCCCCGCGAGCTAGGTTGGCTACGTATAGTAGGAACTGCTCGTAGATCGGCTTATCAAGCCCAAAACGTTTTATTAACTCCTCCCTAGCTTCCGGGGGGATCCTAGGGTCTAGGAGCGAGATTGTAGGATCACCGGGTAGAAGCCTGAATATCACGAACGCAGCTATGAAGCCTAGGATGACTATGACTATAACCTGGAAAAACCTGTGTACAAGGTAGTATGCAAACTCCCTAGACATCTACCTTCTCCTAAGAAGATACAAGGCTATTACAGCGATAACCACTATCACGAGGATTAAGGCTATCACTGCTACGTTAGGAGCCTCCGTCACCCTAACCGGTGTTGTCGTCGTCTGCGTTGCCGGTGTTGTAGCCGGGGTTTCAGTTGGGGCTTTTGTGGCTGGAGGTGTTGTAGGCGGTGGTCCAACGTACACCATTACCCCCCTTCCTGCATCGTATTTGTAGCCCATACTCTCTAGTATCTGGATTGCCTTCTGCGGGTTGTACTCGAAGAAAACATTCCTGTTAGCTAGATCACCATACCACTCCTTGTTTAAAATCGTGTACACGGGGGATCCGTATCCTAGAACAGCTTTCTTAACAACCTCCTCCCTGTTAATAGCGTAGTTTATGGCCTCGAATAGCCTAGTATCATTGAACCTCCTGAAGTTAAACGCTATGTATACAAGCCATATATCGGGGGTTACGATGACCCTAAGGTTTGGATCCCTCTGCGCCTCGGGCACGAGCGTTGGTAGTGCAGAGTACCTCTCCATGTCAACCTCACCCCTCTTGATAGCTAGGAACCTGGTTTCAGCCTCGGGGATAACCCTTACCACTATCGTGGATATCCTGGGTACCCCCTTCACAAAGTAATCGGGGTTCCTCACCAAGACTATGCTCTCACCAGGCTTCCTACTATGCCATTTGAAGGGGCCAGTTCCAATAGGCTCAGGGTTACCCCAGTCTATCGGCTTATCAATCCACACGTGCCTCGGGACGATGTAGACCAGGTTTGTTGCAAGACTTAGTAGGAATAGGTATGAGGGTTTGCTAAGCTTGAACATAACGGTGTAGTCATCGACCTTCTCTACGGATTCCACGAACTGAGCGAGAGCAGCGAATCTCGCTGTCTTATTACCTATACCGACCTTAAACGTGAAGACCACATCATCGGCTGTCAGCGACTTACCGTCATGGAATCTAACGTCCTTTCTAAGATAGAATACATAGGTTTTCCCATCATCCCTTACCTCCCACCTCTCAGCTAACCAGGGGATGACCTTGAAGTTGGGGTCTAGAGCTACCAGGGGGTCGTACAGGAGGTTTATAACCCATAGTGATCTCAGGTCTGTCGCCATGAAGGGGTTTGTTGAGAGTATGTCTGCGGGGAAGGCTATCCTAAAGACGTTCTCCTCAGGTTTATCACTCTTATACATGTAAAGTAGACTCCACCTGTTGTAAACCTCTATTATGCCTCCTGACATGAGCGTATAGTTCTTCCACTCAGCCCTGATAATCTGGATGTTTTGACTTACAAAGAGGGGGATGAAGGGGCCCTTGGAGACTATCTCCTGTATCCTCCAAGCATACTCTTTAAGCTCACTCTCACTCCTAGCCGTAAGAGCTTTATCAATGAGGCTATCAACCTCGGCATTCACATAACCCCAGTAGTTAGAACCTCCAGGCCTCGCCTCACTAGAGTGGAACGCGAGTAGCATTCCAACAGGGTTAGGGGTCTGGGATACAGCTAGAGCAAACGAGTCGTAGTCAAAAGTCCTCATTATCCTAGGGTACATGACAGCAGATTCAAGCCTAACCAGTTTGACCTTTATCCCCACTTTCGACAACTGTTCTGCGACAACCTCAGCAGCCTTATCAGATTGAGGGAACCATGGAAGTGATAGCATTTCAAACTCCAAGACCTCTGGAAGGCCCGGAGGAGGCGTCTTCTGACTTATACTAGCCATTGGAGCCATAATAGAAAACATTATTAGAAAGCCTAGGATCATGCCATATAAAGGTTTCACACCACTCATAGGCTATACCACCTTTCCCTTTCCATATGAGGAGCTTGAAGTTGGAGGTTTAAAAATCTACTCCAAAGATTCTTATATACATATGTGTTTAAATAGAGACATTCTACCACAATTCATACGGAGCCGGAGGTGTTGTGGGTTGCTCGTGATCTCTAGGAGGGAGGTTGAGGGGAGGATTTCTAGGATCACCTCTGCTATGGCTTCTAGGGGTCTTGATGGCCTATACCTTGCTTCTCCTGCTAATGTCGCCTATGTTACTAACTTTATCTTCATTCCCACTGAGAGGCCTGTAGCCGCTTTTGTTAGCGGTGGTGGTGAGGTTACACTATTTGTCCCCTTGCTTGAGTACGAGCATGCTTTGAGGTATTCGTATGCTGATAGGGTTGTGTACTACGAGGAGTATCCTGGTGAGAGGCACCCCATGGTTGTTATTGGCGAGGAGTTGAGGAGGATGGGTTTTGAGGGGAGGAGGTTGGGCTACGATGTTGATGGTTACGGTCATGTCTTCGGCTATAGGGGTCCTAGGCTTAGTGATGTTCTAAGGGCTAGCTATAGCTATGAGAGGGATCTCGTTGAGGGTCTTAGGATGATTAAGTCTCGTGAGGAGGTTGAGTTGCTTAGGGAGAGTGGTAAGTGGGCTGGGCTGGCCCACAGACTGTTACAGGAGTACACTAGGCCTGGAGCCTTGGAGGACGAGGTTTCACTGAGGGCCAGCATGGAGGCAACACTAGCAATGGCTAGAGCCCTCAGGGGCATCTACAGGCCGTGGGGTTGGACCTACGGGGCTAGAGCTGGGTTCAGGGGGCAGGTTGGCCCACACTCATACTACCCACACTCCCACACGATACACGCTGTGATAAAGAGGGGTGATGTGCTTATAACAGGGGCTACGGCGATGGTTAGCGGTTACGGAGCGGAGCTAGAGAGGACAATGATAGTAGGGGAGCCTACAGGAGAGCAGGAGAAGTACTTCAAGCTAATGCTGGAGGCAAGGAGGGTAGCACTGGAGACCATAAGACCGGGTGTTAGGTGCAGCGATGTAGATAGAGCTGTGAGGAGGTTCTTCAAGGAAAAGGGGTTGGAGAAACACTGGAGACACCACGTAGGGCACGGGATAGGGCTGGAGTACCATGAAGCACCATTCCTAGACATAGGTGATAACACAGAGCTAAAACCGGGAATGGTCCTCACAGTAGAACCAGGAATATACGTAGAAGGACTAGGAGGGTTCAGACACTCAGACACAATATTGGTGACAGAGGATGGCTACGAAAAGCTAACAAACTACCCAGAGGAGCTAGAAGAACTAGTAATAACGTAGAGGGTCTAAAACACACCTCATCCTAGTACATCTCCATGCAGCATAACTACGCCTAACCTTGAGAGACCCACTATAACTCTACACGACTACCTGGGGTTCCCGACCCGGCTGGAGTGGGAGGGTGGGCTGGCTGAAGTTAAGCATCTAAGAGCATTTATTTGGTACAGTTGATCCTGGCTAAGAGCTCGCTTGGCCTCTCCAGCCTGAGATAGTTCACCTCGCTTGAGCTACTCAGCCTCCTCTTGAGCTCCTCTACCACCTCAATGATACCCCTATCTACTGTAACGAGGGTGACAGTTGACCTGGTTTTGATCGAAGCTAGGAGGGCTATCGATACCACCTCCACGTCATCCCCTCCTATCCCGTATGTGTCTCTAAGCTCGTTGGGTGTGTTATAGAACTCACATCTTCCCCGCCCTAGATCGTTGTAGGCGCTTCTTGAGAGTACGTGGAGTTTCAACTTCGTTTCACCATGGAGTGATAGGGGTAGGTTCCTACAGTGTGTGTTAACTCTAGGAGCTGTCGTAGAGCCCTTAGTAGGGAGCTCTGTAGCTTTGGTAGCGGGTGGTGTTCCTTGAGCTCTCCCCATAGTGTGCTCTGTGTATGCTTTAGGTACTTTTCCGTTACATACCATGTGGTGTCTGTTGATGGTAGGATATCGCCTAGCTTGCGTATGGCCTGCTTCTCCTCCTCAGGCTTATCGCTACAGGGTATTAGGGCTGAGTGATCTAGTACGAGCTCCAGGCTAGAACACACGGCTTATAACCTCTATTACATGTGGTATCTCTTCGAACGTCCCATCCTCGTAAACGTGTATCCTCCTTGCCGTTGTCCATGGTTTCTCGCTGCTACGCTCTAGGTAGTATACTGTTACATCCTCTGGTTTGATGACCCCTGTTTCCACGAGCTTGGCTAGCGAGTGTAGTATTAGGTCGCTGTGGGTTGTCACCACTAGGGTTAGCTTCCCCTCTACAGCCCTCCTCGCCATGAACTCTACCAGCTCTACGAGCTTGAGGGGGTGTTTGTGGCTCTCAGGCTCCTCCACCGCTATTAGGGATCCCGTTTCTGCTTTTGATAGGAAGCTTTCTATTAACCCTAGGTCTATTACGCCATCGGGGGCAGCTGTAGCTGAGAGCTCTATGCTGGTGTAGGGGTCCACGTACTTATATGATGTCATTGAGAGTAGTGGGATTAGCTCTAGTACCAGTGAGCCGACATCCTTGAACCTGGCTACCTCGCTGACCGCACGTTGGGAGCCCATAATCTTCATTAGATCATCTAGGAATATTGATGGAAGTGACGGGAGACAGGCTATGAACATTTGGGCTAGCGAGTAGACAAAGGAGACGACAGTCCTCCCGCTCACCGTCTCAAGCTCCTCCCTCCTCACCACAGACTGGAGTAGCTGGAGTAACCTCACGTAGTCGATACGCTGCGATGGCATCATGTACGCTGAGCTCCACAACCTCCCGGAGACCTCGAGCTCCGTGGACGACCTAACCCTAAGCTCAACCCTACCAGGCTCCCCCTCAGCCTCTAATACCACAGGGTAGCATGGCCCGCCACAGCCAAGCCTAGCAATGAACTCTACATTCAAGCCGTAGAGCCCCCTTAGGAGTTCTCTAACATCCCTAACCATGGGGGCCTTTGCTAGAATGTAGGCTGCATGAGCTAAACTAGATTTACCAGAGGAGTTAGGGCCTATGAGGATGTTGATGTGCGATAGCTCTAGGTCTAGCTTCTCCACACACCTCCAGTTCTCAACATGAAACCTTATCAACGTCATGGCCAGTCTAAGCCCACGTGCTAGTTGCCCTCCAGAGCTTTTATAAGGCTGGGAAGCTCTGGGAGCCCTAGTTTAGAGCTCAAGTTCTCCCATGACCCCTATTCCCTCAAAACTCTAACCTTTCGAGAAGCTCTAAGAGGGACCAAGTCTCCGTAGTTGGAGTCCCCTCGAAGCAGGCTTAGTGGAGGGTTACCTTAACACGCTTCTAACGTAGTCTACTAGCTCCAACCCCAGTACTTCAAGCTATTGAACCACCTTAACTTTAAACCATCTCTATGAACGTTAGTACTTGGTAGCAATGTTGAGGGGGTTAGAGTGGGTTTTGTTAGGGTTAAGGTGTTGTTTGGTGATGCTTTGAGGAGGGGGGTTGGTGAGGTGTTGTTCCTAGTTGATACGGGGTCCTTCTCCCCAATAATACCTTTAAGGCTCGCTAGGGGGTATGGTTTGGAGGCTTTAGCCGAGGTTGAACTCCTATTAGCTGATGGGAGGAGGGTTAAGGGCTGGGGTCTCCCTAGCGTACTTCAGGGTTCTAGATAGGGATGGTGTTTTCCAGGTCGTCCTAGCGGACTCCCCCGAGCCCATACTGGGGGTTACGGTGGTCGAAGGCCTTGGGGTTAAGGTTGATCCTGTAACGGGTAAGCTGGAGTACTCGAGACCCTACGGTCTGGCAGCCTTAAGCTCTCATCCTCCCAGGAGGCCTGCTTAGGCTGTTTGAGGGCTCCTAGCACATGCTCTACCAATACTAGGCGTTAGTTGTTACCTCCGTGGACTTCATGGGCTATCAGGAGGATATCGTGGGGTTACTATTACGGGTACACTATAGACGCTTCCGCCAAGATCCAGAAGAGAATTGTATTGAATAGAAACTTCACCCCTATGGAGTGTTGGCTCCGAGCTACAATCTTAGGGCTCCTCTAACCCCTCAACCGCTACCAGTCAATACGATCTGTTTTCCCCAAGATTAGACGCCTTCGGCCACTTCATCTACTCTAACGGCTAGCCCCTAGGGTTTTCGTAGGAGCCTTGTATTGTATGCTTGCAGTTAGACTTCCTAGCTATGTGGAGCTCATCGTAGACTAGGTCATAGCTGTTAACCTAGCAGACGTAGCGTACCTCGCTTACCACGTCTACGAGGAGCCTGTTAAGCTCGGATGGCCGCCTTGTAGCTTCAGCTTCTAAGTAGTAGTTCGGCCTCCTCTAGGAGTTTTAGGAGCCCCCCTCTACCCCCGGGTTTTAGGGTTGTAGCCTCTACCTCCTC
>JAPYWV010000154.1 GCA_028276165.1 Acidilobaceae archaeon | reverse complement strand
TAGTAGAAATCTACTCCAATTATATAATATAATAGGGGGAGGCTTAAATATTCTAATGTTTAGCGAAAATTTTAAAGAATACTAGGCTGTAAACTATTATAAAACAGCTGTAGACCATTATTTAAAGTTTTAAAAAGGAAAAATGTAGGGAAGATTCCTGGGAGAGTAGTCTACCACACCTCTACTGGCATCAGGCTTATCCTTATGAAGCTTATGAAGTATAGCGAGAGTAGTATGATGAAGAGTAATACAAACACTATTATTAGGGCTCCCCTCTCCTACTAGCTAGCCTCTCATCCACTATATGGAATGTTGTTACTAGACCTTCGACGAGCTCCTCCCTAGCCTCCGTAATAGTGCTAGTACTATGTATGGAGCTCCTCCTACCAACCATAATACTACACCAAACCCTAGTATCCATGCTGGTGTAAACCACCCCAGTCTCATGAGATCCTCTGGTATAAGGGTTCTCCTAGGAGCTCCAAGCCATCCCAGCCATGCCATGGCCAAGGCTATTACCAGTATTTCTATGAAGCTTACGTATATCTGTAATCCTGCTAAGCTAACGCTGTAAAGTTTTCTCAGCGTTAGAAGCGGTATCACATAGTATGATAGTGTCATGAAGGTGGAGGTTGTACCACCTACTGTGGAAGTGTCCTGGAACCCACATCGTATTGTGGTAGTTTAGGTTAGGTTGTAGTGTTGTCTGCGGCTGGACTATTACCCTTCCAAGCCCGAAGAGTAGCATTGATGGAAAGCCTAGGAAGTGGGATCCAACACTACCATGGAGGTTTTAGGACTGGTTAGAACAACTATGAGTTCGTTAAAGCTACTCTAGTATACTTGTAGGGGCCCCTATAGGGTAACCTCTAGGATCTAAGTTTGATAACATGGGTAAGGGGTTTCCCGTAGTACAGATTTAATAGGGTAGTCGAGGGTTGACTTGGAGATCCCAGGTTTCCTAGAATGATGGAAGTTCTCTTATTAAAGGACATGGTGTTACCGCTATCCCATAGAATTTAATCATGGGAGGACACTCATTTTGAACTTGAAGGGTGTTAAATACGTTTGATCATTCTATACGCGTTAGACCCATCTGGATAGTATCCGGGTAGGATTCTTTCTACCTTGTAGCCTTCACTCTTATAAAGGTTTAAAGCTATTATGTTACCAACTTTAACCTCTAAAACCACCTTTGCTAACCCTCTACCCTTGCATATACTCTCGAAGCTTTTTAGAAGCATTCTCCCCAGACCTTTACCTCTGCTACTTGGCGCTACAGCTATTGATATTAGATGGCAGGTATCACCCTCTACCACGCCCATGGCGTAGCCTTCAATGCTGCCTTTGCAATCAACTACTATGAGGAGCTCTGGGTTAAGCGTTAGAATGTTAGTGAAGATCCATGGTGGGAATGCCTCCTCCGGTGGGAACGACTGTTCCTCTATGGAGATGATGTTGCTTAGATCCTCCCACCTAGCACTTCTAACCATGCAGTCTACCGGGTTCAATGCTGCTAGGCCCCGGTGGGCTGCTCCAACCACACTATTATTTTAGGTTTGGACTTATCTACCTTCATGTTGGTGTAACCCCATGGTTTTAATTAGATGGCATGGTCATGCCTGTGTTGAGGTTAGAGGTGGGGATTTAACCATCGTGATAGACCCCCATGATGGTGCTAGTCTTGGGATTAAGAGTCCTAGTGTTAGAGCGGACCTCATACTAGTATCCCACGACCACTTCGACCATAACGCTGTACACGTTGTCTCAAAGGAGGGCTCTAGGATTCTAAAGATGTTCTACGGTGAGACCGTGGTGGGAGGTGTTAGGGTTAGGGGTTTCAAAACCTACCATGACAAGTCGAGGGGGGCTGAGAGGGGTTTAAACACAGTATACCTCCTAGAGGTTGAAGGCTATAGGATAGCACACCTGGGAGACCTAGGAGATAGACCTGAGGAGAGTGTGTTGAAAGAACTCCAAGGACTACACCTACTAGTAACCCCCGTGGGGGGCAGATACACGATAGGACCACAGGAGGCGTGGAGCCTGGTTGAGACACTAAAACCAATAAACGTAATGCCAATACACTACAGGATACCAGGCCTAAAACTACCAATACAACCAGTAGACGACTTCCTAAAACTAGTAAAAGGCTACACAATAGCGAGACTCAACGAGAGCTCATTCAAACTAGAAGACTACACGAACACAGTGATAATCCCCAAGTACCCTTAAGCTCTACAACCACCTATACCCCCAGGGATCCTACGAGTCTGGGGGCACTTCACCATCAGGCTCTTTTACGCCTTTAAAGGTGGGGTTTGCTAAGCTCTAGTATCAATACTATGGACGTGGGTTCCACCTGCTTAGCTGGTAGCTACTAAGGGTTACCGTTATAGAGCTTAGGGCCATGGCTGCTGCTGCCATTTCAGGTCTTAGTGTTATACCTAGTGGTGCTAGGGCTCCTGCAGCTATGGGTACTAGGATTACGTTGTATGCGAATGCCCAGAATAGGTTGAAGTATATCCTCCTCCTAACCTTACCGGCTATGCTTAGTAGTATGGGTACCTTC
>JAPYWV010000029.1 GCA_028276165.1 Acidilobaceae archaeon | reverse complement strand
TAAGGCAATCGTATTCAAGCCTGTTAGGAGGGACGTAGAGGTTGCTAAGCCGGAGGAGCTGGGGGAGTACATTAGGAATCTGACCTTGAAGCTCCTACCAGATCCTACGACTAAGGCTTTAAGGGAGGGTGGGACTCCGAGGCTTGTTGAGATAGCTAATAGGATGGGCTTCTTCCCAAGCTATTACTGGAGTAAGGTTAGGGTTGATGGTTGGGAGAGGATTGAATGGGGTTACATGAGGCAACACTACTTCGTTAAAGCAGGTGCATGCCTCTACTGTAGTGTTGCATGTCATAGGCTTGTTGAGAGCCGTAAGTTCAACGTGAGGGTTGACATAGAGTATGAGACTATATTCGCTCTAGGGGGTAACCTGGGGATAGCGGATCCAGACTGGATCATAGTTTTCAACGACCTAGCTGACAGGCTTGGGATGGATAGTATATCCCTGGGTAACGTTATAGGCTTCGCTATAGAGCTCTCAAGGAGGGGCCTCATAGACTATAAGATAGACTGGGGTGAGCCTGAGAAGGTTAAACAACTCATATTAGACATCGCCTACAGGAGGGGTCTAGGGGAGATCCTAGCAGAGGGTGTAGCTATAGCGTCAAAAGCTCTCGGAGCAGAACACCTAGCAGTACACGTTAAAGGCCTGGAGCCTGCAGCATACGACCCTAGGACGTTGAAGGGGATGGCCCTAGGCTACTCTATAGCTGGGAGGGGTGCAGACCACCTAGGGACGATGGCGTACGCAATAGACATAGCTGGGAGGGCTGGAGGCAGGTTTAGCCTTGAGAGGGAGAAGGTCTTAGCTGTGAGGGACTACGAGAACCTGGGGGCTCTGATGGACTCACTACTCCTATGCAAGTTCGGAAGATACATATACAACTTCCAGAACATAGCTGAGATGCTAAGCCTCGTAACAGGGTACAACTACACAGCGGAACAGGTGGTGGAGACAGCTGAGAGGATAGTAACACTAACAAGGCTCATAAACGTTAAAATGGGGGTGGATAGAAGTAAAGACCAGTTACCAAAGAAGCTTTACGAACCGGTAGAGTTCGAAGGCAAAGAGTACAGGTTGACAAGAGAGGAGGTGGAGAGAGCACTGGACATCTACTACGAGCTAAGGGGATGGGATGAGAGAGGTATCCCCAAGGAGGAGAGGTTGAAGGAGCTAGGGATAGTGGGGTGAGAGCTTAAACCCCTGGAGTGTATATAGTAGAGGGTGGCTGTGAAGAGGGCCGCATCGACTGAGAGGTGATGTGAGGCGGGCTTACCAGAGCCCACATAAACAACCGTTGTAACAGCGTAGGGTCTTTAGGTTTAGAACCCCACACCCTACCCTAGGTGCCCCTATGCCCGTAACTACTAGCCTACATGAGAGGTTTAGGGGTGTTGGTAGGGAGCTTCTAGACCTGCTCAGCCTGTATGATTCCCTCAGTGTCTCCGGTGCAGAGTGGATCCCCGTTGAGGGCTCCTCCCCTGTGTCCGCTGCTGGTGCTGATAGTAGTAGGCAGGTTGAGGTCTACAGGGGGGTCATACTGTATGCTGTCCAAGGCTACGCCATACTAGTTTCAAGGGATGGTTTCAGTGATCGTGTTGAGGATGCCAGCGTAGGCTACATCGAGGTCTCAGAGGCCTCTAAGGTTGGTGTTAAGGTTGCTAGGGACTCCCTCGTATCCTCTACAGCTAAGACCCTGGAGGTATCCCTGCTACACAGGGTGGCCGGCGGAGGCGGGGTGGACCTGCTCCTCTTCGACGGCTCCTACGAGAGCTTCCTAGGCCCCATACTCGTGTTCAAGGGGGAGCTCCGCAAAGCCAGCCCCAAGCTGGCTGAGAGGATACGCGGGTTGTGGGAGCACCGATTGAGGGTGCTCGATGAGCTATACCGTAGGGCTAGGCTTGCATTCATATCCAAGAGCTCTGGCAAGCTGAACCTCGTCAAGCGTGGTGGCGTGAGGGTTAGATACGAGGATAGGGAGTACCAGGTGCCTGACTTCATCGTGGTGAGGAGGATCCTGTCGAGCATTAGGCCCCCTAGGCCAGGGTTTCTGTGGTACGAGAACCCATACATGGAGCTCAAGAGGGGGGAGTGTGATGAGGTTAAACGTGTAGCCCCCAGTCTTAGCTGCTGGTACACTCTGACATACGTTCTCTTGCACCCAGCGGGGAAGGCCTACCAGCTGACAACACCAGGCAGGCTGTCGAGGGAGGAGGTCGGGGAGCTCGTGAAACAGCTCGCACACGTATCCCCGGACGGCTACCCGTACCCCCTCTCAGTAGCACACCACTCCTCAAGGTTGACAAGGAGCGACTTCAAGAGCCTGGTAGCACTCCTAACACCGGAGCTTGAAACTGGGAGGGAGCAGTTAGAACAAACACTAGCAATTCACGGAGAGAAGCCTAGCACATTTAAAACCTCCACTAAACCTAGGATATAGGGTGGTGAGGCTGGAATGGTATTCGGCCCCTTTAGCTCAACAGAACTCCTGATAATACTATTCATAATACTCATACTCTTCGGAGCCTCAAGACTACCACAGCTAGCCAGAGCCCTAGGAGAGTCGATGAGAGAGTTCAGGAAGGCGGTAAGCGGAGAGTACGAGAAGGAGGAGAAGAAGGAGGAGCCAAAAACACAGGCGAAAAGCTAAAGGCCACCACACTACCAGCAAGCCTCCCACCGAGATCCTTCTAGGCAACCCCTACTTTAAACAACAGCCTCCCAGAATAGGAGCTCGTAGTACTGTATGGGCTATCTCCTCAGCTATCGTAGGGGCCCGAGAACATCTCCATAAACCTAGTACTCTTAACACCAACACTCTTAGCGGTATAGCTCTTAAACCCTCACTAGCCCTCGTTAGCTATAAGTTCAACTGTTGGGACAATACTTAAGCATTAAGTTTAAAGCTCTAAAGCATATCTAGCGAAGTAGGGGCGATGACGGGAACGCTGAGGGCTAACGCCTAACGCTATAGGAAACTCATGCTGTACATGGCAGACCTAAAGTATTGATGAGGAAGGCCCTCACGCTCACCAGAATCCGGGACATGGAATTGAAAATCAACAAGCATTTTAACAAACCTGAGCTTCACCTCATCCCTAGCCTTAACCATAAACGTTAATAGTGCTCTAAGATCGTGTGGGACGATGTAAAGCTGGTTTAAAACAAACCTCCTCAACACAGTGGTATTAGGGTTTGTAACAGGGGGGCTGATAGAATCTTTTTAATTAACCTCCTCTAACTCCCCTCTCAACGTTCTAATAATCTTTAAATCACGTCACCTCCATGGTAAGCATCCAGATACTAGGTTAACGAACCTAACATAGCCAAGTTATAATATCTATGTCCTGGTGGGAGTACAGTAAGTGTAACCTCGTCGTCTATTGGGGAGTATCGATATTATGTTATCTCCTCCCCTAACGTCTGGATAAGAGTTCTTCAACGTCTCTCAAATACCTTGCTACCTTCTCTAACTCCACTCTAACCTCACTCTCGCTCAGAGATCCCTCATGGTAACCTAGTATGTGTAGATAGTAACCTCTAGCTCCAAATCTATCCCTGAGACCTAGCCTAGCTACATCCTCCACGCTCTCCTCCAGCTTCCTAAGTAACTCCCTCCTCTCCCTGTAGCCTCCAGGCTTCCCATACCCATATCTAGCTAGAAGCTCGTCTGTAGCAAGGATCACAGCTAGCCACCCTTTCTCACAAGCATTTCTAAGCCTAAGAGCCTCCCTATCCGTACTATATCTTTCGAGCTCTTCATACGCGAGCTCTAAAGCTCTCCAAGCCTCTTCTAACACCAAGAAGCACCATATGATAGTGGAATTTATGGAGGCTAATATCCTTAGAGCCTTTAGTGAGGGGTTTTAAAGCCCCCTCTTAACATAATGGGATTTAATGTAGCGTAATACCCCTTATAGCGTACAAACACTTAGTACCAGTTACCTTAGTCTCGCAGAAGTTAAGTATATATACATGTTTTTAAATTTCATAGAAGGTTCTGGAAGTAGGCAGGTGGACTTTAATGGTTACACGGATAAGCATTAGTCCTGGTAAGAGATGTGCTGATGAACCTGATAGATGTCATAACAGGTGGCATCCTGATATTAAGCCTGTTGTTGAGGTTGAGCCTGGTGAGATTGTTGAGGTTGAGACAAGGGATGCTCTTGATGGTCAGATTACTTCGAACCCCTCATTTGACGACGTTGTTAATGCTGATCTAAGCGTTGTACACCCTCTTACAGGCCCTATCTACGTTAGGGGGGCTAGGCCTGGTGATCTTCTTGTTGTTGAGGTTCTCGATATTATCCCCGACGAGTTTGGATTCTCGGTGATAATACCTGGTTTCGGGTTCCTTAGGGATCTCTACCCTAGACCTTATAAGGTTAGATGGAGTATAAGTGGTGGTTATGCAACCTCACCTGATTTACCTAATGTAAGGGTACCTGGAGACCCGTTCTTCGGGGTCATGGGTGTTGCTCCTTCAAGACAGCTTATGGAGGTTATTAGGAGGAGGGAGGAGGATCTTAGAGTTAGAGGTGGGTTCGCGCTCCCACCTAATCCTAGGGGTGCTGTCCCAGCAGTTGAGCCTATAGCTAGTGAGGGTTTAAGAACTATACCGCCTAGAGAGAACGGGGGCAACCTCGATGTTAGGCATTTCAGTCCAGGCTCCAAGGTGTACTTCCCTGTGTTCGTCGAAGGAGCTCTATTCTCTCTCGGTGATGCTCACTTCGCTCAAGGTGATGGTGAGGTTTGCGGTACAGCTATAGAGATGAGGGCTAAAGCCAGGCTTAGATTCTACGTGATCAAGGAGGGGGCTAGAAGGTACAACATTAGATTCCCGATATTCAAACCCTCTGAGCAGTCCATAAGAAGGTTCACGTGGTCTAAGACGATAGCCGTAACAGGGGTCGGGGTGGTAGATGAGAGGCAGGAGTCGGAGAACGCAACACTCTCAGCTAGATACGCTCTACTAAACCTCATAGAAATCCTAACAAAAGCAGGCTACACGAGGGAGCAAGCATACATAATAGCTAGTGTAGCAGTAGATCTAAGATTAAGCCAGCTAGTAGACGTACCGAACTTCACAGTATCAGCATTCCTACCACTAGACATATTCATTGAACCTCCACGCGAGCTCCTAGACCTAGCACTGTGAACCTGTAACCTCTACAACCACTAATCTTTTTAACAACATGGAGGTGTTATATTATTATGAAGGACTCACTAGTGTCGGAGAGGTTATGTTGGTGAAGGGTTATGGGGGTCGAGCACTCTGTTGTCCTCAGAGTTTAGTCTAGGTAGGGTTGCAGGGGATCTCCTCGACTCAAACTGTATCAACGAATACCTTAGACTTCTAGGTGAGGGCTTCCACTATAGCCCTGTAGGTTAGAAGTGTTACGAGTATTGATACAGTGTGCATTGTCAGACAGTACACGCATACCGCTCCAGCGTACCTGATCATAAGGTATATCATGTAGGGTGCTAGTATGGAGCATTCAAGCGATAGGAATGCCAGGAGCTTGAGAGCTGGGGTTAGCTTGAATACAATGGCTAGAACAGCGAGTAGTAGCACGAGGCCGTAGTACAGTGGAGCTAGCTGGCTCAAGTGGAACCCTAGAACCCAAGCCTGAGGCATAGCGTAGACCCTAAGACAGTCCACCCTGGAACCAGGCCTACAGAGGAAGGAGCCAGAAGCCCTCCTAAACTCAACATTAGTAGCTATGGATGCAATAAAACCTACGACACAGAGTAGTAGTACAACCAAGCCCCCAACACTACCCCCAACAACCCCCTCCACTACATCCACCCATAAGATAAAACATTAGAGCAAAATTAAAAACTTAAAATATATTATACATTATCAAATAATCTAGTGGGGTTCCTGCAAACAAAGGGTGGACTCGCTAAACTTGGCCATGCATTAAAGCCATGCTCGTAAACCCACAGGCCGTGGATGCCCGGGAGGATAGCTCTGTTCTTAGGGAGAATAGAATCATGTGCATTAAAATTAAGCGGTTATATGTACTACGACTATCGTTAGGGTTATGAGTGCTAGTATCCAGACTGTCATCCTGTAAACTCCTAGTAGTATCTTCAGGATCGGGTTTAACCCATGGTATTTCGAGTGTAGGAGCTCAGCTGTTGCCACCACATGTGCTAGGCCAACCAATGTGAGTAACTCTGGTATCTGTAGTGTGTGGATTTCAACGCATAGGTTGTACTCTCCTAGAGCTCCTAGCGTTAGGATACCTGTTAGCCAAGGGTTTCTCATACAATAGCCTGATAGTACTGAGAGGAGTGCTAGTGGCGCTAGTAGTACGCCTGTACAAGCTGATATAAGTGCTAGAGTTGAACTCAACCCCCTCCATCCCCCGTCATAGCTTATGGAGGGGGTTACTTTAAACCTTAGGTGGTACCACTCAGATGGGGGTTTAGGTGTGGTTTCCAGGAGGTTCTTCATCCTATCCCTTATAGCATCCATCCTAGCCTCTCTAACCCTAGGTCCTCTGATGTTATTGAGGGCACGTAGGGGGGTTGATGGTTTGGGGGTGGGTGTAGGCTATAGTGTTGCTGATGGTAGGGTTGAGCTCCCCCTCCCCTCCCTGGATGGTGTTGTTAGTGTTGAGAGGGCTCTCGCTAATAGGAGGAGTGTGAGGGAGTACACTGGAGACCCCCTGGGTTTGAGCGAGCTCTCCCAAGTACTATGGGCTGCGTACGGTGTAAGTGAGGTGAACTACGGGTTTAAGACCACACCTAGTGCTGGGGCAACGTACCCATTGGAGGTGTACGCTGTAGTATACCCCCGGGGTGTGATGCTACCAGACGGCTCGTACATGGAGCCTGGATCCTACAAGTACGATCCACACACCCACACTCTAACAATGGTCAAGAGAGGGGATCTATCGAGGGAGCTCTACGAAGCAGGGCTAAGACAGGATTGGATACTAAGTGCTAGAGCATGCATAGTAATAACAGCTGTGTACACTAGGACAACGAGGAGGTACGGAGAGAGGGGGGTTAGGTACGTGCACATAGAGGTAGGCCATGCAGCACAAAACATATACCTACAGGCTACAGCATTAGGTCTAGCAACGGTAGCCATAGGAGCGTTCCACGACGAGCGGGTTAGAGAGATAATAGGAGCTCCCCCAGAAGAACACGTATTGTACATGATGCCACTAGCTAAGCCAAGAAAACCGTACAGCCTAAAGCTAGAGGATCTAGCTAGGTACATAGGGGAGCGTAGGAGGACGGGGAGAGCATAACAGGATGTTTTAGAGTTAAAACGTTAAACTACACAATGAGCATTTAGTGAGCGTAAGGTTTAAATATAACCTGCTCCCTGTGGTAAATAAATTGGTGCAGGCTAATGGCTTTACTCCCTAGGATCGTTGAGAGGGCTCCTAGCCTGTTTGCATTGCTGATGGCTGTTGTTGGTTGGAGTGTTGGTGCTGGTAACTACTGGAGGTTTTCTTGGAGAGCTGCTAACTATGGTGGTGGTAGCTTCCTCCTAGCATACCTGGTGTGGCTTATTATAACAGCGTTTGTCCTAGCTGTGGCTGAGTACGCTATTGGTAAGATTGGTAGAGGGGGTCCACTCCACGGCCCCTACAATTTCGTTGAGAGGTATAAGAGGTTTGCCGCTTTCGCTGGTATGTGGATGGCCTGGGCTTCGTTCATGATACTATGCTACTACTGGGTTGTCACGGGCTGGATTTTCTACTATATGTTACACGCCATAGCTGGGACCTTCACCAGACCTGATTTCGATGCACTGGCCCTATGGGGTGGCTTTAAGGAGACATACCTATCTTGGGGTATAGGTGTTCTCATGATGGTTGGTAGTATCATAGTGACTGGTTTCGGGGTGAGAGGTGTAACTCTTGTAGCTAGGGTTATGTTCCCCATACTCTTCTTCGCAACCCTAGGTTTAGCCATATACTCTCTAACACTACCGGGTGCCTATGAGGGTTTAAGGTTCTATATGGTCCCTAAGGCTGAAGCCTTGGTGGATCCAGCTACCTGGATGCAATCACTATCACAGGTTATATGGAGTATTGGGATAGCATGGGGTTTCTTCATAGCAGCTGGAGCCTGGCTTAGAAGGAGGGATGATGTTACCCACTTGGCCTTCGGTAATGCTGTTAACGATACAGCTGTAGCCTGGATGGCGGGTCTAGCTATCATACCACTCATATTCGCTATATCACCTACACCCTACGAGGATATCAAGGCTGCTGGAACAGGTCTAGCTTTCGTAACACTACCAAGGCTATTCCATGAGATGGGAGGAGTTGCAGGCTACCTCTACGGACTCCTATTCTTCGTAGCCTTCTGGTTTGCAGCATTCACAAGCCTATACACGATACACGAGGTTGTTTTAAGGCCTCTGAAGGATCTAGGTGTTAAGCCCCTCTACGCAGCTCTAGTGACAGGGATCATAGCCATAGTTATTGGCACACCTACAGCTTTAAGCCTAACCTGGTTAGACTACTATGATACAGTGTGGGGTGTAATAGGGCTTTCAGCAGGCCTAGTGTTTATAGCCTTAATGGTAGGGTTCCTGGTGGACACTGCTAGGGTTAGAATGGAGCTTATGAAGGTTGAACCAAAGCCTCTAATACCGCTTGGAGCTTGGTGGGATGTACTTGTCAAGGTTAACGTTGTAATCCCAATCTTCTTCTTCATATGGTGGATAGCGTACTGGGAGTGGTGGAGGGGGTGGGATTTAGGTCTACACACGTACTACACGTGGCCTGGGCTAGCGATATTAGTAATAGGTGGGCTCATGATATACTACGTAACGGGGAAGGTGATAGAGAGGGCTAAGGGGTGATAGGCTGTGGTGTTCGAACAACTATCAATAGCATTCTTCCTAATCGTAACAGCTCTGCTCGTAATCCTAGCACTATACACGTGGTACTACTCGTTCAAGAGGGAGTCTAAGATAAGAGAGTTGGGTGAAGAATGATGGCCAAGTTCCCCTTTGAGTGGTGGCTCGTACTAATAGTAACCCTCGTAGGCACAGCCCTATGGCTTGGAGCAATATACTATGCTGCTACCACCACCCCAGCCAGAGCTAGGGAGGAGAAGAAGGGTACGTGAACTCTAGCCCCCCCTGACCTCCATTACAACTTCTTTTCCTCTCCCAAAAATCTCTACTGTCTGGTGTACTTGATTGAAGGTTGGCGTTTTAGGTTGCGGTGTTATAGGCTTGACAACAGCGTACTTTCTCGAATCTAGAGGTTTTGATGTAAACCTTGTATGCAGCGATCTCCCCGGGAGCTCCTCTAAAGCTAATGGTGGTATAATCACCGTCTCCTTCACCCCAACCCCCTGGCCTGGCCTTGCAAGCATTCTGAAGGCTCTTATGGGCTTCGGTGGCCCCCTGGCGATCGGCCCTAGGGAGCTTCTGAGTGTGACTGGTCTCAGATGGCTTCTAGGTGCCTACAAGGCTAGAGGTGGTAGGGTTGATGTTATCAAAGCCTTAGCTTCTAGGAGTCTTCAACTCTACAAGGAGCTCCTGGGAAGGCTTAATGTTAGGTACTTGCAGGGCGTCATAGCCTTATACTCTAGGAGTGAGAGTGCAGAGGCACACGTTAGACTGCATGGTGGTAGGCTTGCTTACAGGGATGAGGTTGAAGCTCTAGGCTTCAAGGGGTTTGAGGCTGGTGTTGTAGCAGAGGATGAGGTTGCAGTGGATCCACTGGAGCTCCTGAGGGCTCTGAGGAGCACGCTTACCTCAAGGGTTCTGGAGGATACCGTGGTCAACGTTAAACCCGTGGGTGACGGGGTGGAGGTTACCTTGGAGAAGGGTGGTTCGCTGAGGTTAGACTCTGTTATCGTGGCCCTGGGTGCCTGGAGCTCTGGGATCCTAGAGGAGCTCAACGTAAGGATACCACTTAAACCTGCTAGGGGTCTAGCCTTAAGACTTAGAGCACCTAAACCACCCGTGGCTATGCCAGCTATACTAGAAGACTACGGGGTCGTGGTATCACCTGTACGCGAATACCTAACAATAGTGTCGAGCTTCTTCGAGCTCAAAGGCTTCACATTGGGGTGGAGTGAGGGGAGGCTCAAATGGCTTAAGAGCGTACTATCGGAGCACGTGCCCGCTCTTAGAGATGCTAGGTTTGAAGGCTACCAGACAGGCTTTAGACCCTGTACACCGGACATGCTACCCGTGGTGGGGGAGCTTCCAGGCTCTAAGAACATCTACTTAGCCACAGGTCATTGCAGGCTCGGGGTCACCCTAGCTCCTGTAACAGCGGAGCTCATACTATCCAGGCTCCAGGGTGTTAAGCCGGAGCTCCCAGTTGACGTTGTGGAGATCGTTAGCCCAAGGAGGTTTATAGGGTAGAGGAGGCCATCCTGGATCCAGGGAGGTGCTTGAACTCGTGGATCCGGGCGAGCCTCTACTCTCTGTCGTGAACATAGTTAAGAGGTTTGGCGGGGTAACAGCTGTTAATAGGGTTTCATTCGATGTACGGGCTGGCGAGGTTTTCTGCCTTGTGGGCCCTAATGGTGCTGGTAAGACTACAACGTTGAGGATCATAGCAGGCCTCATAGAGCCCGATGAGGGTTACGTTGTATTTGAGGGTAGGAGGCAGCCTTGGGGTCCAGATGTTAGGAGGCTTATAGCCTACATACCCGAGGATGCTGGTGTCTACAGGAACCTCACTGGATTCGAGTACCTCGAGATCATGGCTAGACTGTACTTGGGTGAGAGGTGGGAGGATGCTGTTAGGAGGGCTGCCGAGATATCAGGGCTTGGGGTTAGGTTGAGGGATAAGATTGGTGGTTACAGTAGGGGTATGAAGAGGAGGCTTCTACTAGCAGGAGCTCTAATGATAAACCCTAGGTTGCTGGTCTTAGACGAGCCTACCGCTGGCCTCGATGTAACCCATGCTACGGCCATGAGGAGGATGATCTTGGACTACGTTAGGGGTAGTGGGGCTGCAGCAGTCGTATCAAGCCATAACATGCTTGAGGTCTCATACATGTGTGATAGGGTTTCACTGATAAACCGGGGGGTTATAGTTGAGAGTGGGCACCCCAGAGAGCTCCTGGAGAGGTATAGGGTTGAGAACCTAGAGGAGGTCTTCGTGAGGGTGACAGGTGGTGGGCTGTGAGGAGGCTCTATGTTCTAGCTGTTAAGGAGGTTAAGGAGCTCATTAGGGATAGGTATGTGCTGTTCTCAGTTATACTAGCACCACTCCTAGTACTCCCATTATTGCTAGGTGTATCCTACCTAGCTGTTAGGGAGGCTGGTGGAGCTCTAGAGAAGGCTATTAGGGAGCTTCCAGGGAACGTAGCTGTAGTCCTAGAGGATCCAGGTGATGAGATGGCCCTTGAGGTTGCTAGAAGGCTTGGAGCTAGGGTTGAGGCTAGTGTTGAAGAGGCTATAGCCAGGTACCCTGCGGTCGTGGTTCTACACTCGAACTTCACCAAGAACATTCTCGAAGGGAAGCCGGCCACGGTTACTATTACCTCTAGGGTTGAGAGACCCTATAGCCTAGTCGAGGTAGCTGTTGTAACCTTTCTAGCCCAGGGGTTAAGGGATGTTGTTAGCATAGTTTTAATGGAGAGGTTCAACGTAGACCCGAGGCTTATCAGAACACCTGTTATTGTTGAGAGCAAGGTACTCTATAAGGGTGAGCTCCTAGAGGGGTCGAGGTTAGCGCAACTCTACATCTTAAACATGGGCTTAGCATTCATAATATTCATACTAGGGGTCATAGCATTACAGGTTGGAACCCTTAGCATGGGGATTGAGAGGGAGTCTAGGACCCTCGAGCTCCTACTAATGCTACCAATAAGCAGGGTTGAGCTTATAGCTGGGAAGGTTCTAGGGGTTTCAACAATATCACTAATGGGGTTCGCAAGCTTCCTAGTAGGGCTATCCATTACAATACTATTAGCACCGGTGTTGTTCGCTGAAGGATTCGAGGGCATCCAGCAACCTCAAACAACCATGCAATGGTCCCCTATAGGGTTGATTGAAGCCTTTAGAACGACGAGCGTTACAAGCGTGGTAGCTGTGGTGGCATCAATAGCAGTAGCAATGATATCAACCACTATAGTAGGAATACTCGTAGGAGTACTACTAGCAGGTGATATTAGGGGAGCTCTGGTATCAGGATCCTATGTAGCATTAATCCTAGCAATACCACTCATGGTGGAGATGATGGGCTTGAGCCTACCAACACCACTACAAATAGCATTCATAACCTCGCCAATGTACCCACCATTCAAAACAGCACAGATGATCGTATTCGGGGAGACAGGCTTAGCCACAGCCTACGCTATAGCAACCCTAATCAACGTAACAATGCTGCTTGCAATAACAGTACTTATGGTTAAAAGCGAGAGGCTCATATACGGTATTAGGCTGAGAAAACCTAGAGTGGAAACCTAGTTTGACGTGGAGGCTGAGATAGATGAGCATAGAAGAGCATCTGAAGACCGCTCAGCTATACCTTAATGAGGCGTTCAAGCTCTACGAGGAAGGCTATAGGGCTGACGTGTGTGGGAAGGTATGGGCTGCAGTTAAACATGCAACTATAGCTCTCACCACCAGGTTCCTAGGTGTAAGCGAGCCTAAGGGCATCCCATGGAGGGAGTTTGTCAGAGAGGCTTTCGAGAAAGCAGGTCTCAGCGGGGATGAGGCCTCATACTGGGCATCCTACTTCATAGATGTTAGAAGGGGCTTACATGGGGATTGCTTCTACGGCCTCTACTACGAGGAGTCAGAGCACAAGCCTTTGATTGAAAGAGCTCCACAATACGTTAACCTGGTAGCCAAGCTTGTCAAGCGAGGTAGCACCCCCTAGCAACCCCCTCCCCGCACCCCTGGGAGGCTCTAGTAGGTTTTCTTAGTAAGGTAACTCCTGGGATCATCGTGTAGCCGGCTTGGGGGCCACTATAAGTACTTAAGGTTTGTATGGCTGTAAACTCTATGGGTGTCGTTGGTGAAGTCGATTTGCATATAAGGTTGAGCTCCTGGACGTGAGGCTCCTCAGGCCTCATGAGGATGTGGTTGAAGGGAGGGTTCGTGATCTCGCTGACCGAATACTCCTGGATGGGTTTATACGCTATCCCATCCTCGTGGATTCTAAAACTCTGGTTGTGCTCGACGGACATCATAGGCTTGCAGCGGCTAAGCTCTTGGGGTTGAAGTTCATACCTGCTATCCTCGTGGACTACGATAGTGATTGTGTTAGTGTTTCATCGTGGAGAGACGGTGTTACTGTTACCAAGGACATGGTTAGAGAACATGGCCTTAAGGGTAACCTCATGCCCCCTAAGACTAGTAGGCATAGGGTTTGCTTCGAGGTACCAGAGGTTAGGGTTCCACTGGAGGTGTTAAGGGGTTGAGTGAGGGTCCAAGGGCTGTCATAAGGGTTGGTTTTGGTAGAGCCCTCTACAGGGGAGGCATCTTAGAGACTCTCCTCGGCTCTATGGACGTTAGGGGTGTTAGCGTGGACTCGGTGTTATCAATGTTGGCAGCGTGCTTCTCCAGGAGTGTAGCTGAGAAGCTTAATGTTAACAACGTTGAGGTTGTAGTGGAGCTCTACGAGGATCTGGACGCGCTCCTAGACGGTGACGTTAGCAACGTTAACAGATTGAAGGTTAAGATTAGGGTTGAAGGTGCTACCAGGGAGGCTGTCGAGGGGGCTCTCACCGGGTGCCCTTTCTACACAATGCTAAGACCTAAGATCGACCTAGAGTGGGGTTGATGTCTTGATGGAGCTCCTCCCAATAGGGTTACTTAGGCCTCCTAGAGAGCTAAGCTTATGGGATGTGCTTAGCCTAATGGGGGAGGTGCTTAGGAAGGGTTATGTTGATGAATGCATTAGTGTTAACGAGGACATGGAGGTTACAGGGGGTCTGGAGCTCTACTGGGCCCTCTACAGGCTCGGGGTTAGGCTAGCCCCCGTAGGCTCAAATGGGTGCTATGCAAGCCTAGATGATCTAGGCTTCTACGATGATGTTAGAGGTGACCCCGTGAGGGTTTACAGTGACAGCCTAGAGCTAGCCCTAAGGGGTATCCCGACGCCCCTGGTTAAGCTTAGGAGTTACTCTAACGAGAGGGTTAGGGTTTGGGCTAAGCTAGAGTGGTTTAACCCGTTCAGCCTGAGCATTAAGGATAAACCTCTACTACACATCCTAAGAGAGATGTCTAGGAGGGAGAGGCTTGAAGGTAGGGTTTTAGCTGATGCATCCTCAGCGAACTTCGGCATAGCCCTGGCAGCCCTAACACCACAGTTCAAGGCTAGGGCTAGAGTGTACCTCCCCAGGAGGGCTGAGCTCTTCGGAAGGATCATACCAAGGGTTATGGGGGCTGAGGTTGTTGAGACCGAGGCTGAGCTAACAGTGGAGCTCCTATCAAGGATATCAGAGGATAGTAGGAGGGAGGGCTTGCTACACGTCAACCAGTTCTCGAACGATCTAAACTTCGAATCACACCTGAGGATGACGGCTAAGGAGCTAGACTACCAGGCTAGGATGGCTGGCTTGAAGCTTGTAGCAGTCGCGGGATCCCTAGGGACGTCGGGTCACATGGCCGCAGTGGACTTCTACTTCAGGAACAGGTATGGGGGGCAGTTTAAAACCATAATGGCTCAGCCGGCTAGGGGAGAGCACATACCCGGTATGAGGAGGAGCGAGACAGGCATGGTGTGGCTTGCTATGATAGCTGAGGGCTACAAGCTCCACGATGTAACGCTAGGTGAGGCGTTGGAGGCCCTAGGGAGGGTTGCTAGGGTGGACGGCCTACTAATAGGCCCCTCTGGGGGAGCGGCTCTAGCCGCCCTAGAGAAGTCCATGGGGGTTAGCGATCTCAACGGGGATGTAGCCGTCATAATCCCCGACACGGGGTTCAAGTATGTTAACCTGATATCGAAGCTTGTTGAAGGTTGAGAAAGAGGGTGGAGGGCTGGGCTACGTTAAGGGGGGCCTAGCCTAGCTCCTCCTCTGTCTTCCTCCTCTTAACAGCTCTATCGAATATAATCCAGTTCCTATACCACTCCTCATTCTCCTTCCTCAGGAGCTCTAGAACCATCCTCGTCAGCTCCTTAGCTGTAACCTCGTTCTTACCACTCTTGAGTATCTCTGCTTCAACAATCTTAGCTATCTTCCTAGCAGCATCAAGGGTAGCCCCCGACTTCAGGCAGCTTACAACTATCTTCTCGTATGCGAACTCCTCCCTACTACCATCCCTCTTTATAACATATATTGTTGTCAACGCTTCCACCTCACGTTATAGTGTTGTCAGACAGCATATTTAACTCTATCACACCCACTATAGCCTAGGGTGGTATTGTTATGAGCTCCTGCAGAGCCCTTGTTACAGCTGCTAGTAGGGGTATAGGCCTTATGGCTCTCGAAGCTCTAGCCTCCATGGGATGCTTTATTGTTGCGTGTTCGAGGTCACTTGATAGGATGATAGTGGTTTCAAACGAGATCTCAATGAGGTACCCTGGTAGGGTTATACCGTTTAGGTGCGATCTCAGGGTTAGGGATAGCGTTAGGGACGTCGTTCTACACGCTTTGGAGGAGCTCCTGGGCTTAGACTACGTTGTTATAAACTATGGTAACCCTAGTAGGGAGCCCCTACACCTCCACGAGGCTGACTGGGATGACTGGATGGAAGCTTCAGCACTATACATAGCCTCGACAGCGACAATACTGAGGTTGCTTATCGAGAGGAACCCTGCTAAAGCCACTGTCTTGGTGGTATCGAGCTTCACCGTAGCAGAGCCCATGCCACCACTAGTGGTATCCGATACCGTTAGAGCTGGGCTCTCAAGGCTTGTTAGGATAGCGGCTAGAGAGTACCCTGACAGGGTTAGACCAATACTACTCCTACTAGGGAGCTTCGACACACCAGGAGCTAGAGAGACTGTGAGGAGGATAGCCGAGTCCAGGGGGCAGGATCCAGAGGAGGTTTGGAGGAGGGAGGTTGAGGGTATAAGCCCTCTTAGGAGGACCGGGAGGAGGGAGGAGCTCGTAGAGCTAATCAGAGCACTCCTGAGGACACCAGAGTACCTAACAGGTGCAACAATACTATTCGATGGAGCCACATCAAGAATAGCCTGGCCGTAGCCTGCTAGAGTTGAGCAACCGAGCAGAAAGTGAACCCCCGGGAGTACACCGTAAGACATTAATACCCTCCAGCCTCCTAGTAACCCTGGAGGGCTGTCTGAGATGGTGTTACCTCATCCAACGAACGCTGTACTAGTAGGCAAGAAACCAACAATGAACTATGTGATGGCGGCTCTCAGAATGCTAACACATGAAGGCCTAGAGGAGGTCGTCATAAAAGCTCGTGGAGCCAACATATACAGAGCTGTGGAGACAGCGGAGGCCGTAAGAAGAACAATGGCTAATGTAATGGTGAAGCACGTGAATATAGGAAGCGAGGAGATAGTGGATAAGAATGGTAGGAAGAGAAGGGTTTCATCCATAGAAATAATCCTAGCCAAATCGAGGAAACTCTAGCAACACACCTAGCTAGGAGTACACTACCATACTGTTAACTAATAAACTCTCCTACTTTCACTCTAGCTAAGCTTGAGACCTCAGCTGTCGAAGACCCCCTTAGATCTACGGTAGAACTAAACAATCTTAGAACGGCCCTTAAACTAAGATTAAGCATTCAAGTAGCTTGCTCGTGAAACCACGGAGGTTACCTTAGAATCTAACCCTTAGTAGCTTAGGGCACGTACTCTAGCTCTGGGGTCTATGAATTAGTCCTGGTTGGATGCTACTTAGCTA
>JAPYWV010000118.1 GCA_028276165.1 Acidilobaceae archaeon | reverse complement strand
TGATGTTGGGGTCGTAGCTTCTTATATCAACTGTGAATCTAACCTCCCCGGGTACAACGTTGGCCACGTTTGGTTCAACGTTAACCCTACCTATTGTCACCCTTAGCTTGTCAACCCGTTCTAAAGCGTACTCTTCAAGCCTACTCTTGACTATTACTAGCCCTGTTAGGGCATCCCTCCTAGCCCATAGGGGGCTTGAGGCGTGATCCTGGCTCCCCCGGAATGCTAGCTCCACCACCCTTATACCAACAATGCCCTGGGGGATTCCTATATCGTATCCTTTGCTGTAAAGCTCGGGTCCTTGTTCTATGTGGAGCTCCACATAGAACCTAGGTGGGTTACGTGATATGTTGTTCTCAGGGCTCCCCATGAACCCCGTGTTTCTAAGTGCATCCTCGAATCTAACACCGTTCCTGTCAACACGTGAGTACACGAAATCCCTTGTGTAGACACCACAGCTTAGACCGGAGCCTAGTAGTGGTGGGCTCCACCTAGAGCCCTCCTCGTTATTAAAGTCTATTAAGACTAGCCTGTGCCTTAGCCTAACGTTGGACTCTTTGATGGTTCTTAGAACATCCAGTCCAGCTATTACACCGTAGGCTCCATCAAACCTCCCCCCACCTGGGACTGAGTCTAGGTGGGATCCCATCGCTATAGCTTCTCTCTGCTCTCCAAGCTCAGCTATTATGTTACCAGCCTCGTCCACCTTCACCTTGGCACCCAGAGCTTTAAGTTGCTTGATCAATTCCATTCTAACGGCAACGTGGTTCTCCGAGAGTGCCAGTCTATTCATCCCATAGCCTTCAACCCAGCCGATCCTACTCATCCTATTGAACTCTGATAGGAGCCTCTCCGGGTTTACTTTCAAACCTCTAGCCCTTAACTTCTCCAGAGCTCCCTCGTAGCACATCTAACCCCACCACCTCCAGCTTCAAGATGTGGTATGTCAACTCTTATCACCTCAACTCCATAGCTACGCTCCAGGTACCTGTTAACGCTCTCGTTAAAACCATCGGCCACAAGCCTCCCACTGCCCAGGTTTAAGGCGTTAACCATTGTTATTACACTAGCGCCATCCCTAGGAGGCTCATCCACGATAACCTCAAGCTCCCTCATGAGCTTTAGGAGCTCCACGGGCTTGAATAGACCGGTCCTCCTATCGTATTCAAGGAGTGAGTAGAACCCAAGCCTAGACGGGTCCACAAGGGCAACCCTTACACCTCCAAGCTCGCCTAGGTAGCTGAATACGACGTCCAAGTGTACGGCGCCAAGCTCCCAGTTCCTAATATAACCCGCTAATGGAACTCCTACAAGTCTGACATCCTCTGGTAGGAGCCCCCCCAACACCTTAAACGTAGCCCAGTTAGACCCTCTAACCCCTATCCCTGAGAGTATGACTACATCGCCACCCCCACCCTTTATGACGAAGAAGTTACCACCCTCCATAACAGCTCTAACAAGTACGTTATCGAGTAAAGCCCATCTAACCCTAAATAGGGGTGTTAGCCCAAGCTTATGGTATATTTCAACTACAACCTCCTCCTCCCCCCTCCTGAAGGGTAAGGCCATGTTACCTATTATGGGGTTGGGAAGCCATGTTACACTCTGATCCCTAACATATATGGTTTTAAGCTTGTCAACAGGCATATCCAGGGTTACAACGTTAAACTTGTACAACCTATCCTCGACGAACTGGTATGTGGAGCTATCTACGGCAACGTCCACCTTGAGGCCTAAGCTGACTAACTTCTCCCCTATAGACAGGATCTCTGATACGAGGCCCTCAAACTCAGGTGATTCAACACCGTAGCGAGTCTTCTCCCTCCAAATCCACAACCCCTGCTTACCCCTAACATTATCGACCTGTGTTTTGGAGGGGAGGACTAGGAGTATCTCCTCTTTGACGCTATCCTCACCTCTAAACTCTACTGCTTTAAGCGAGTGAATCCTACTTAGGTTTCCGTAGAGTTTACTACTAAGATGTCTGATAACCTCTACTAAGCTCTTGGGGTTAGTGGATCTGAGGGTGGAGTAGGGTGTTAGGCTTATAATTTGGTCTAAGGCTAGGAATATCTCAAGCCCCTTAGGGCCCATGATTTGCTGGAGCCTACCCACCTCTATGTACTCGATGGTAGGCTGTGATGGTATGAAAGGCTCCCTCCTAGCTATGGACCCCTCTAGGTTGATAGCCTGGATTGGTGGGTTTAAAACAATACTTAGGGCTCTCTCTACAATATCATCGCTAACCTCATCTATGATGTTAAGGTACTCTAAATCCATGGTAACCCCCTATATCACCATGTAGGATTACATAGGGGAAAGTAAGGATTTTAAAAGGTATGTGGGCCGCGTTTGATCTCGTCTACGTCGTCCTACTAGGCCATAGGTATGTTGCTATTAGGAAGAGCACTAGGTTTGTGGTGAACCCGGCTACTATTGGTCTTATATCTGCGAAGCCATCGGGCCATCCGATGTAGAGTGCGTAGCCTACAGCTACCACGAGGCTACCAACTATCGCTATTATAGTTGCCCTGGCTGACGGCTTAGCCCAGTAGAGGCCTAGTATTGTTGGTATGAATAGTGTTGTTGAGAGCACTAGGTACGCTATGTCCAGTGCTATTAGGAGCTCCTGCACGAATATAGCTACCCCTAACCCTAGGATCCCTAGGATTACGTTTAAACCTGCTACGAGTAGGGTTAGCTGCCTCTCCGTAAGCCTCCTCAAGGGTGCTACTAGGTCGTAGGTGATCAGAGTTGATGTAGCTATCAAGGCCCCATCAGCTGTGCTCATGAAAGCCGAGAACATAGCTGCTATCATCAGGCCTGCTATCCCAGCTGGGAGTATCTCCACAGCGAATAAGGGCATGGCCTGTCTTGGGTTTTCGAGAGCTCCCCCGAAGTACAGGTAGGCTAGCATGCCTACGAATGTGGCTGCTAGAGCATACACTATGCCGTAGAGCCCTGCTAGGACTGTCCCGTTGATACCGATCCTTGTATCCTTTGCTGTGAGAACCCTCTGCCATATATCCTGGCCTAGCATTAGGCCGAAGAAGAAGAGGAGGAAGTACGATAGTATGGTATCATACCCTATGTGTGTTGGGGAGAAGTAGCCTTGGGGGAGATCCGCCAGGGAAACCCCTTTAGCGCTCACAGCGAGATAACCTGCTACCGGCATTATTATTATGACACCTAAGGTCATCAGAGCCCATTGGAGGAGGTCTGTTAGGGTAACAGACCACATACCACCTAGGGCTACGTAGGCTATAACCACTAGACCCCCTATTAGTACGCCTAACTCAAAGGAGATACCTAGGACGACCGAGGTAACAGTACCTATAGCTATAACCTGGGTAACGTAGATCATGAAAGTATAGACAGCTATGACTATGGCGGCAAGATACCTAGTAGGCCTACTATACCTCCTCTCAAGAAACTCAGCCATAGTATAGATCCTCAACGGTATAATCTTCCTAGCAACGATGAGACCGCAAGCGATAACACCAAGACTAATCATGATAACAAGCCAAGCTCCGGAAACGCCATATTGGTAGCCGAGCCTGGCAGAACCAAGAGTACTAGCACCGCCCAAAACAACCGCAGCCATAGCCGGGACGTAGAGGAGGTAGCTAAGCTGCCTGTTAGCAAGAAGATAGTTATCCAAAGTCCTAATAGCAATCCTCTCAGACAGTAGACCGATGGCGAGTAAAGCTAGCATGTAGAGGGCAATAACGGTTAAATCCAAACCAGTAACACTCAACGTGGACACCCTCTGATCTTCTTCTAAGGAAAAGCCTACAATAGAGGTTATATTTAA
>JAPYWV010000119.1 GCA_028276165.1 Acidilobaceae archaeon | reverse complement strand
CTGGTGCTCTTGGAGATGTCTGTTAGGGTTATCGAGGCTACACATGCGACCCTCGAATCGGTTATGAGGAGGGTTCCCAGGAAGGGTGCTAAGGCTACACTTGCTCTAAGCATGCTATCAAGGATAGACTGGATTGTGAGACAGTGTGGAAGCCTGGTTTTAAGAGCTCAATGCCTAGCCAGTGCTAGAGGTCAATGTGTTGAGGGTAGGGATGCGAGGTTATGTGATGCCAGGTGTGCTTCTGTAATGGTGGTTGAGAGGCTAGGTGAGCTACTCGTCTACAGGAGAACACGTAACCCCCTGGTTGTCAGGCTATCACCAGAAGGGTTGACCATATCGAGGAAGGGTAGTGTGATAACAGTTACAGGTGCCAGGGTTAAGGTAGAGCTATCAGGAGGAGATGGTGGTAGGCTGGAGAAGGTAGTTAGGCTAGATGAGGTAGAGGATCTAGTTGAGAACATCCACCTCATAAGGGAGAGTCTGAGAGGTGTTGAGGTTCAACTTTCAAACACACTAAGGAACCTAGCTAATTGTGCTAAGCTAACAGCAACACCATGCCCGTAGGAAGCACAATTTAAAGGAGTTCTTTAATAATATCTTTAAAGGTTCCCAGAGGCCCCCTATGAGTTTCGTTTAAATAGACCAATAATGTTTAATAGCCTTGGCAGACATAGTAAACCCCATGGCCGGGGTGGTAGGAGATGGCAAAGCTACCAGCAGTTAAGGTAAAAGACCCTACAACAGGCAAAGAGGTCGAACTAGCACCCGTAAAAGCGTGGAAACTAGCACCTAAAGGTAGGAAAGGGGTTAAAATAGGTCTATTCAAGAGCCCCGAAACAGGGAAGTACTTCAGAGCAAAACTACCAGACGACTATCCAATCTAAACGGGAAACCATTTTAGGAACCGGAACCCCAAACCTTTTTTAAATCCTAGACGATATGTAAGGTCGGGGTAAAAGCTTTTAATAGTACCCAGGTTATACCAAGCTCCTCTGGTAAAGAGTAGCTGGTGGCGTAGGATACCAGGGGTTGGAGGTTGGGTAAACCTATAGATAGGACCCTCGATAGGATCGTGGACTTTGAGATTAAAAAGCTACTCTCAGATCTAAGCTGGGTTGAATATAGGCTTGCACTACTAGGTGGTAGTGAGGAGGATGAAATCGAGCGAAGACTTCTAAACGTTCTTAAGAAGAGTATTGTT
Source organism: Acidilobaceae archaeon (assembly GCA_028276165.1). GTDB lineage: Archaea > Thermoproteota > Thermoprotei_A > Sulfolobales > Acidilobaceae > DSZV01. The sequence goes on along the minus strand of JAPYWV010000119.1, from coordinate 2,613 downwards.
AGGGATCTGGAGCTCCTCCTATCCCATAAGAGTAAGCAGAGGGAGGCTCAAGCATCGTAAACGGGTTTTAAAGTGTTAGATTAAAGTGTTAGATTAAAAACTTTTAAATACTGCTATTTAAATTGGGGGTAGCGTAGCCCCGGGGGGTGTGCTATGGCGTCTAAGCAGAAGACTCTTGATAAGGAGCTGGGGGAGAGGCTTAGGAAGCTCGTCATCGAGAAGTATAATGAGATGCAGGAGGTCACGGAGATAGGAGATATAAAGGTTGCTACAGCCCTTGTAGATGATGATATTGAGAAGCTCGTCCTACTAGTGCTTGAGGAGGCTAAGCAACCTCTATCATGGAGGGATCTTAAGGCAATCTTCGGAGGCATAGTGGGGGAGGATAGGCTTAGGAGGATACTTGGGGTTCTTAAGGCTAGGAATGAGGTTGCAGAGCTCTCCCACACTAGGTTCGCTCTACCAGCATACGTGCCCTTAAGTGAGATAAACAAGGTTAAAAACCCAGGTATAATAAGTAAGATACTTGAGCTCAAGAAGGGGGAGATCCAGTAGGGTATGATTAAGGCTAGGGCTTGGAGGAGGGGTTACATAGCCTTCCTTGAAACAGAGCTCGGCCAGAAGGCAGTGGTACCCTGGGATGAGCTTTGTAATGTGGTTAGGAAGCTTAAGTTGAAGATTGAGGTTGAGGGTGTTGAACTTAGGTGTGAAGAGGTGCCTTTTAGAAGTCAATAGTAGCTACCGCTCTTCCATCTAAAGGATTTAAGGTAGGGCTTACACTCTAGGTTTAACCAAGGGCTTGCCGTATGGCTACATGGAGTGTGCTGGCCCTACTTAGGGAGAACCCTGAGGAGCTTAAGAGGCATATTGCTAAGAGGCTTATGGATCCAGCTATTGTCGATGAAGTCCTAGCTGTTGATATCGAGTGGAGGAGGCTTCAGACGGAGATTAACGAGCTAAGGCATAGGCATAACGTTATAACCAGGAGTATTGCTAGAGCTTCTAGTGAGGAGGAGAGGGCTAGACTTAGGGAGGAGGCTAGGGAGCTCTTGAGGAAGCTTGAGGTCCTAGAGGCTAGGTTTAACGAGGTGGATTCCAGGAGAACCCAGCTCCTACTATCACTACCCAATCTTGTTGACGACGATGTACCTGTTGGGGATGAGAGTGCAAGTGTACCCATAGAGTTCTGGGGTAAACCTAGGGTTTGGGTTGGATACCTCGATCAGTTCAGGGAGCAGACTGAGAGGTACGGGTTTAAGGTCGAGTACGAGCTTATAGACTGGAAGCCTGTAGGGCACGCTGATATGCTAGAGGAGATCCTAGGCCTTGGTGATACGAGGAAGGCTGGGGAGGTTGCAGGTTCTAGGTTCTACTACCTCTTCGAAGACCTCGTATGGCTTGACTTCGCACTACTCCTATACGCTATAGATAAGCTAACAGCGAAGGGCTACAAGCTAGTCCTACCACCCTACATGCTAAGATACAACGTGATGGCTGGTGTCATCGACCTAGCGGCCTTCAAGGACGCTATATACAAGATAGAGGGGGAGGACCTGTACCTGATAGCAACAGCAGAGCACTCCCTAGCAGCACTATACTATAACGAGGAGCTTTACGACGACGAGCTCCCTATAAAACTAGTGGGTGTAAGCCCATGTTTTAGAAAGGAGGCTGGAGCTGGTAGCAGGGATCTCAAAGGAATATTCAGGGTACACCAGTTCCACAAGGTAGAGCAATTCATATTCTCTAAACCAGAGGATAGCAGGAGGTTGCACGAGGAGATTATAAATAACGCTAAGGAGATGTTTCAAGAGCTAGGGCTACCATACAGGGTGGTCAAAATAGCATCAGGAGACCTAGGAGCCCCGGCTGTCAAGAAGTACGATCTAGAGGTATGGATGCCAGCACAGGGTAAGTATAGGGAGATGGTTAGTGCTAGTAACTGCACAGACTGGCAAGCCTACAGATTGAACATAAAGATGATCAGGAGAAAGGGGATGATAAGAGAGTACGTGCACACGCTCAACAGCACGGCAATAGCATCGACGAGAACAATAACAGCAATACTGGAAAACTACCAGGAGCCGGATGGCACAGTTATAATACCGAAAGTCCTAAGAAAGTACCTGGAACCCTTCGAGAGAGCACCGAAAGACTACATAAAGCCTAGGAGGAAGGGGGAAGAAGCCAGGACTTAGACACTCCCAGCTAACCTGCCCAGAGCATATTAACCTAAACATATAACTTCCAAACCCCAACAGGTAACGTGGGGTCAGGTTTGCAGGAGGCTAGACTTAACGAGGATAACGTTAAGGTGAGTGGTGACGAGGAGCTTGTTAGGATCGTTATAGAAGCTCTTAGGGAGGTGTACGACCCGGAGATACCTGTCAACATATACGATCTAGGCCTCGTATACGAGATACACGCCTCTAAAACCGAGGATGGAAGACCGCATGTAAGGATCCTCATGACGTTAACAGCCATAGGATGCCCTGTTATAGGCCTCCTAGCGACGTACGTGGAGGAGGCTATAAAGGATAGAATCCCAGGTGCGGAGGTCGAGGTCGAGATCACCTTCGACCCCCCGTGGACGCCTGAAAGGATAACAAAGGA
>JAPYWV010000117.1 GCA_028276165.1 Acidilobaceae archaeon | reverse complement strand
TCGAGGACGTGGAGGTTATGGAGGGCAAGCCTGTATACATGTTAAAGGTTAGAGTTGGAGAAGGCGTAGTGAGAGTTGTGGCCTTCAAACTAGGTGTAGAGGGTGACACTATTGGTTTTGATTTAAAGAGTTTAAAGGGGGTAGGGGTTACATTCTACGGGCCACAGGTTAATGTTAAAGGTGAGAGGGTGGTGTTAGCAAGGATCATAGTTGTGGGGGCTCCTGATACGCATGGAATGCACCACACAATGTGTATGTATAAAGGTGATTTCCATAGTAAGTGTGCTGAGATGATGGAGAAGCACATGGAGATGATGAAGAAGCTTGGTAGGAGAGGTTAGGGATATATTGTAAGCTTAGAGGGGATCGGTGCTACAATGGCTCTTCACCGTTCAGCCTGCCCATCGATCCTCATCTCCACACTATACGTATACCCTGGGAGGCTTATAATAGGAGGGGTTTACGGTCTACTGCCAGCCTGTGCTGCGATATCGTTTAAAGTTTTGTTAAAGCTTGCTACTAGAGAGAGTATTATGGCGTAGCCTAATGTCCTCGGCTCCACATCGCGGGGGTCGGAGCTCCAGCCTAGTAGGTCTGCATACACTCTAACAACATCAGGCGGCTCTCTAACCCCCCCTTCTAGAGCGTCCCTAGCGTAGTTTAAAACCTCCTCAAGACCCTCAACACCTAGAGCTTCCACTAGCTCGAATACACTGACTAGAGGGTACCCTATGACATCTAAAGCTCTAACGTAGAGTGGTGACCTAATCCTCTCAACGTAGCTATCCAGTACACCTGATACGTAGTCGAGGAGCTCCAACCTCTCAGGGCCGTCGACCACAGACGCTATGGCTAGCATACCGGGTATGAGGTTTAAACCATCATAGCCTAGGTTTAACCCTACACTCCCACCCCCCTCTAAGGCTTCAACACCCAATGTTAACACCAGTTGTAGACGTGTGAGAGGTAGCCTTAGCACCTGGAAGCTCTGGAATACCAGCTTTACACCTTATTAATCCGATGGACTAGGACTCTTCATAGCCCTCGGCTCAGGGAGTCCGGGTCCTCCTCTTCACCAAACTATACGGTTGCCCGGGGGGTTAATATAGGGTTCTCTAGGCTTAAAGAACCTCCCAGAGGAACCTACCGTTCTCGTATATTAGATCCCCGTCTCCGTAGACCTTAGCCCTACTCATATCCTTCACCATATCCCAGTGTATTGCCGAGGTGTTCCTACCCCCCGTTGAGGGGTAAGATGCTCCTAGGGCCATGTGTATGGAGCCTCCTATCTTCTCGTCGAAGAGTATCTGCTTCGTATACCTCCTTATATCATAGTTTAGGCCGAAGGCGAACTCTCCCAGCCTCCGAGCACCCTCATCGACCTCCAGAACTTTCTTTAAAACCTCCTCGCCCTTAACAGCTGAGGCTTCAACCACAGAGCCCCTCCTGAATACAAGTCTAACACCTTCAACCTCGTAACCCCTCCATACCGCTGGGTACGTGAACACTATATGCCCTTCGGTTGCATCCTCATGAGGTCCTGTGAACACCTCCCCACCTGGCATGTTCTTCCTACCATCATCGTTAATCCAAATCCTACCATCAACTCTTACAAGTAGATCTGTGTCATCGCTTACAACCCTAATCTCAGACATCCTGGATAGTTTCTCAGCAATCCTAGCCTGGTCTTCAGCCTGCTTAACCCAGGCCTTGATGGGGTCGGAGGTGTGTAGCTTTAAAGCCTTGAACACGAAGTCCTCGTACTCCAGTATAGACATTCCAGCCTCCTGAGCTAGGGACCTAGTTGGATACAATGTCACAGTCCACCTAAGGCTACCCTCACCATCCCTCCTCATGAATATCTCGGTTAGAGGCCTCAAAGCACCACTCCTAACCTTAAACCTCTCAGGGTCGACTCCAACCAGGGGTTTCGTGTGCGTAGACGATATTATGTTTATGGAGACGCTTATACTCTCCATAATAAACCTGTCTATGGGTGAAAGGTATTCTAGGAGCTCGCGGGGAGCATACCTATAGAATATCTCCACCAACTCCTCATCCTCAAGTTGAAACCTAGGGTAGGCACCCAGCTCTACAACAGCCCTGTAAACCTCCTTAACCAAGGGTAAAGCCTCAACACTACCCCTGATTAAAACCTCATCACCACGTCTAACGCTAGTACAGTAGTCGACCAGGAGCCTAGCAAACCTATCTAGACCCTTCAAACCCTCAACACCACCCAGACTGTATAGGAGAGCCTTTAAAGGTGTAGCCCTGGAAAGCTATAACTTTTACATTATAAAATAAAGCCTTTGGTTTAATATGGCTATATGTGGAACGGTGGGCTAGAATGGCCAGGAAGAGGGTTTTAATACTAGGGGGTGGACCTGGCGGGGTGGTAGCTGCAAACAACATTGTTAGAAGGCTTAAGGGGGACGATGTGGAGGTTCTATTGGTGGATAAGACGGGGTACCATGTGTTTCAGCCGAGCCAGCTTTGGGTTATGCTTGGACAGAGGGAGCCTGATGATATTAGGAGGCCCTTAAAGCTGCTTGAAAGGAGGGGTGTTAGAGTTCTAATCGATGAGGTTAAAGCGATTAAACCCGAGAACCACGTTGTCATCACAGGCTCTGGGGAGATACCCTACGATTACCTCATAGTGGCTTTAGGTAGCGTACCTGAGGTTTCAAAGATACCAGGCTACGAGTATAACGTGTGTACACCCTGGACTATTGATGGAGCCCTTAAATGTAGGAGGCTACTAGCGGGCTTCAAGAGGGGTAATGTGATAGTCGCACCCCTCTCATGGCCTTATAAATGCCCTCCAGCCCCCTTCGAGGCCGCCTTTATGATCAAGTACCTGTTGGAGCAGAGGGGTGTTACCGAGGGTTCCAGCGTTACGGTACTACACTTCTGGAAGGAACCTATGGAGCCCTTCGGGCCCTCAATGGCATCCGCCTTCAAGAGGTTTATGGACATGTACGGTGTAAGCTTCATAGGTGGTGTTGAGGTCGAGAGCTTCGAGGACAAGCATGTTATGACTAGGGGTGATGAGAGGATAGGATACGATCTAGCTATAGCAGTTCCACCACACAGCCCACCGGAGCCTGTTGCAAACTCGGAGCTAGGGGATCCAAGCGTGGGTGGGTACATGAAGGTTGATAAGAGGACTCTCAGATCGCCCAAGTATGATAACGTCTACGGTGTAGGAGATGTTGTTGCCCCAAGCCTAGGTATAGGTATGGCTGGTGTATTTGCTCACTTCCAGGCTGAGTACGTAGCTAGTAGGATTGCCGATGAGATCAAGGGTGCCTACATGGGGGAGCATTATAACATGAGTGGTGTATGCGTAATGGATATGGGCTACCTAGGTGCAGCAGTATACTGTGACTTCACAAAGAGGATACTGAGGAACGAGTACCCCGACTGTGTGATCCTAGGTGGTATGAAGGCCTTCAGAGCTGTTAAGTACGCCTTTGAGAGGTACTGGTTGGATAAATGGTTCTAGTGAGGTGGTAGAGGGTGTCCGAGAAGAGGCTCGGGGTTGATGTCCTACTAGCTGTTTTCGAGGGTGTTAGAGAGGAGGATGTGGAGGAGGTGGAGAGGCTACTCAAGGGTGTTGATATAAAGAAGCTAGCACTCCTGCTTAGAGAGCTCTCTGATAACGCTGACGCCATACTAAGCCTCATAGAGGTTGCTAAGATGCTCAAGGAGACAGGGACTATGGCGGCCCTAAAGGGGTTACTAGAGGTCTCAGATGAAACCTTTAACGCTGTAGCCAGAGCCGAGGTTATGAGAGCTCTAGGTAACCTCATGATGTTAGTCTACATGCTC
>JAPYWV010000028.1 GCA_028276165.1 Acidilobaceae archaeon | reverse complement strand
TAGGCCTTTCGGTGGTGTAGCCTCACCTAGAACCTTGAGGGTTAAAGCCATTGTTGCATGCCTGACAGCAGCCCAAACCTTCTCAGCAGCATCAAAAGGATCGCCGCGCTCTAGAAGTCTATACGCTTCTTCAAGATAGTATCTAGCGATGCCCAGGTGCTCTTCATAACTACCCATACACCGGTCTCCTCCATGAAGAGTACATCCTAGGCTACCTCCCTTAAGACTCTTTCTGGTAGGATAGCGAGAGGGGTCTCTGCCCCCTAGAGGTTTAGAGTGCCTTAAACCTCCATGGGGTCCCAGGCCGGTTGAGGGGTAAACCTGGCTCTTTGACGCCTCATAGGTTAGAGTTCCGGCTAACTCCTAGAGTTGTTCTAGGAGGAGAGTTGTGGGCTCCGGATTTCCTAATATCTCGCTAGACCGAGAACCCTCCTAAGCTTAATGATTCAGAGTTCCGGCGCTCCTGTATGGAATTTGGAGTTACCCTAGACCTAGGGTGCAACCTAGCTGTGATCCCCGTCTGGTCTTCCCATGTTAACTTTGGGAACGTAGAGGGACTGGGAGGTTTTAAGGTAACCTTTTTTGTAGGTCACTCTTTAACGTAGGGTTTGGCTAGGCTTCTGGGTGCTATTGCCTTCCAGGCGAATACTGTTACTACTAGTAGTGTCCCTATGTATGGGAGTGTCCTGGCTATGTACTCGTAGCCTAGGGCCCATTGTTGCAGGTATACTGATAGGGCTTCCAGGAACCCGAATATGTATGCTCCCGGTACTGCTAGTAGTGGGTTCCAGCCGCTGAAGGCCACGTTAGCTAGGGCTATGAAGCCCCTTCCAGCTGATATGCCTCTCGTGAACTGCCCTACAACCTCTAGTGCTAGGAAGGCTCCCCCTATCCCGGCTAGTAGCCCCCCTATTGAGGTGGCTGCAACCCTGTACCTGTTAACATCCACCCCCATGGCCTCAGCTGCTCTTGGATCCTCACCGCAAGCTCTTAGAGCTAGCCCCACCCTGGTCTTGGTAAGCGTGTACCATGCTAGTATTGCTAGCGCTATGGAGGCTAGCGATACAGGGTTCACATGGTACCCTGCAACATCGATCTCCTCAAGTGAGACGCCTATCCTAGGCGAGGCTCCATGGTGCTTCCATATGCTCACAAGCCCCATTACGGTCAGCCCGTAGGCTATCATGTTGAACGCAAGCCCAGCTATGATCTGATCCGCTCTAAGGTAGACAGCTAGGACGCCATGAATCAACCCAGCTAGGAGCCCTACTAGAGCTCCTGATGCGAAGCCTAGCAGGGGGTTACCTGTTACGATTGCTACGAGGGTTGCTGTGAAAGCCGAAGCTAGTAGTATGCCTTCAACACCTATGTTGACGACACCACTCCTCTCAGCTATAATCTCACCTAGGCTAGCGAGGAGCACTGGGGTCATATACGTTATGGATGCGAACGCTAGGTAGAGGAGGATATCGTAGCTATCCACCACCAACACCCCAGCCCATCCTTGAGGCTAAAACCCTGTAGGCGTAGGGTGCTGAGAGGGCTAGTATGATGACTCCTATAACGACGTCAGCGAGCTCCGGGGCAACCCTACCTCTAAGCTCCATCCAGTGGCTTCCGATGAGCAGGCCTGAGACTAGGACGGCTGCGGGGATTACAGCTAGGGGGTTACCTCTAGCTATGAGTGCAACCCCTATGCCTAGGAAGCCTAGGCCGTATAGTGAGGATAACGTTGTATCAACCACTGTTGTAACCCCGTAGACCTGAATGGCGCCCCCGAGCCCTGCGAGAAAACCGCCTATGGCCATGGACTGTATTGTTACAATGTTGAGGTTTACACCAGCATACCTTGCAACCCTACTGGAGCTCCCAGCAACCCTGATCCTGTACCCGAGCTCCGTGTTGTAGAGCAGTAGGTACACCACCAGGGGGGATAGGAGCATTATGGTTACAACCTCGGGTAGGCTTAGAACCCTATCAACCCTAATGGATTGATGTGTGTACACCGGGTCTAGGAGATACCTCTGTATAGCGAACATGGATAGGTAGTAGAGGGTCCAGTTGAACATTATGGAGGAGACGACCTCGTTAACACCCCTTACCACCCTAAGCAATCCTATAGCGACTCCGACGAGGAGGCCTGCTAGGGCCCCAGCGGGTATTGCTAGGTAGAATCCAATCTTGGATAGGAATAGTGCTGTTATGGCCCCAGCGTAGAGCTGGCCTTCACCACCTATGTTGAATAGGCCTGCTTTGAGGGGGACTAGGAATGCTAGAGCTGTTAGAACAATGGGGGCTGACTTGAGGAGGAGGTAGCCTAGATCCCTGAAGCCATACGATATCATGACCTGTATGTTCTCGAGAGCATTGTAGCCGAAGGCTGTTAGCGCTAGAGCTCCTCCAACGAACCCCACTACTAGTGCTAGGGTAACCTCCACTAGCTGGGATCTCAGGTTCTCCAGGCTACCTAGCCTCAACGAAACCACCCATTAGTAACCCTAGCTTCTCCTCATCGAAATCCCCCGGAGCCCCCTCCCCTACAATCCTCCCATCGAACATAACCAGGATCCTATCGCTCAAACCTAGGATCTCATCTACCTCGGATGACACCAGTAGTACGGCTGAACCCCTCCTCTTCAACTCCAATAACTTCGATCTAACCAGGTTGGATGAAGCGATATCCAGGCCTTGGGTTGGCTCGTGTGCAACAATGATCCTAGGGTTGGCTGATATCTCCCTACCGACCATCAACCTCTGCTGGTTACCACCGCTAAGGTGTAATACTGGATCCCAGAGTGACCTGTGGACTACGTTGAAGTCCCTTACAACACCGCTAGCATAGCCCTCAGCTAGACCCCACCTTATGCTATTAAGCCTGCCTAGGAACCTCTCAAGGAGGCCTATTATCGAGTTCTCCGTTAGGGACATTGTGAGAGCTAAACCCTCAACCCTCGAATCGGGTATGTAGGCTAAACCCATCCTCCTACGCTCACCTACACCGTAGCCCGTTACATCCAGACCGTCTATGAGCACCCTACCCCTCTCGACAGGCCTTAAACCAACTATAGCCTCTAGGAGCTCCTTCTGGCCACTACCCTGAACCCCAGCTATGCCAACAATCTCCCCGTAGCGTACGTTGAATGTTACACCTTTAACCCTCAACAAACCCCTATCATCCCTCACGTGGAGATCCTCGATTCTCAACGCTACACCACCCCTAACACCTTCAAGCTTCCTACCCTCCACTACTACATCGCCCCCCACCATGAGCCTAGCTAGATCCCTCTCGCTAACCTCTCCTACGCCAAACACACCTACAACCCTACCCCTCCTCAACACTGTAACCCTATCAGCCACACTCTTAACCTCCCTCAGCTTATGTGTTATCAGTATGATGGTTACACCCTTAGCCTTAAGCGCTCTAAGGAGCTCGAAGAGAGCTCTAGACTCTAGAGGTGATAGAACTGATGTAGGCTCGTCGAGGATCAGAATCCTAGCGCCCATGACGAGCGCTTTGAGTATCTCAACCTTCTGCTGTAACCCTACTGGGAGCTCCTCCACGGTAGCCTCCAGTGGTATTTTGAAGTTAAGCTCCCCCATGAGTGTTTGAAGCCTCCCGACAACCTCCCCCCTTGAAACCCTCATTGTTGATGAGACTGCTAGGTAGATGTTGTCTAATACCGTGAAGTTGGGGACGAGCGTGAAGTTCTGGTAGACCATCGATATACCCTTAGCCAGGGCACCCCTAGGGCTTCTAAACTCAACCCTCTCACCCCAAACCCAAACCTCACCCCTTGTAGGTCTTATCTCGCCATAGAGTATCCTCATAAGCGTAGTCTTACCAGCCCCGTTCTCGCCTAGGAGAGCGTGTATCTCACCCTCGTAGACCTCAAAGTCTACATCTCTAAGAGCTATAACACCGTCAGGGTACACCTTCGTAATACCCTTCATGAGGACAGCCTGCCTAGGCCTCGTGGTGTTTGAAGAAAGAGGAGTTGGGTTCAAACCTGGGAGGCCCTCCCACAGCCTAGGTGTTGGAGGTCACCCTATCCTACCCTTAGCTAGAGCTGCGTTTAGGTTCCCTCTCTCCAGCTCCTTTACTATGCTCTCGTACTCCTCAGGGCTCCTCGGGTCTTTGAAAGCTATCTCACCCCTCTTTATCATATCCTCTAGCTCTTTAGCAAGCTTCCAAACATCATCTTTGATGTACTTCTTCCTAGTCTCGTCCACAGCTTTAACCACGTCATCTGCAGTAACACCCTTCAAGTGCCCTGTTTTAACGGCTATCTCAGCAAAGTACCTTACGCCATCTAGATCCCACACTCCAACACCCCCCTCGGCTATGCCTAGAACGTGTATGCCACCTCTCCAGGTACCCTTAACGACCATCTCTATGGCCGTGTACACTGCTACATCAACCCTCTTAGCCCCACTAACCGGTATATCTCTTGGGGAGTACCACTCCTGGCTTGCATCCTGGCCTATGGCTAGAGCTCTAGGCCCACCCTTCTTATTCCACTCTATGACCGCATTGAACATACCAACATGTGTCAGGCCAGCAAGCCCGTAGAGGACCCTAACCCCCTGGGCTAGTAGTGTGTTAGCAGCACTGTACCCTAACGCTGGGTCGTCGAACTTACCCGTGTAGGTCCAGTAGAACTCAACCTTAGCCCCCGTCTTAGCCTCGAAGTACTTTGCCCCGAAAAGGTAGCCTATATGGAACCTCCATAGAGGTGGTATGCTCATACCGGCAACAGAGCCAACCCTAAGAGGCCCTGTCTCACCCGACTCCCTCTGAAGCTCTCTCGCCATACCAGCAGCTATAACGCCTATCAGGGCCCCCACCTCCTGTTCTCTGAACAGTATCTCCACCACGTTAGGTCTCACGATCCCCGTTGAGGCGTCGATCAAAGCGTACTTCTGCTGTGGGAACTTATCAGCTGTCTTGTTAAGTGCATCGGTCCACAGGAAGCCCACCAGAACTAGTAGGTCGTAGCCACCCTCCCTACTAAGCTTCTCAAGGAGGGGCACCATGTCAGCTGAACTCCTAGGGGTTGTGAAGTCAACCTTAACACCGAAATCGCTAGCAGCCCTCCTAGCGCCGAGAGCAGCCATATCGTTGAAGCTTAGATCACCCTCACCACCAACATCGAAGAGGACTGCAACCTTAACCTGCCTAGCTGGTGTCTGTGTTGGAGGGGCCCTCCCGTAGTAGATGAAAGCCCCTACTAGGATCAAGGCTAAGACTACGATAGCAGCTATAACCACGGATCTCGAAATAGCCCTACGGGGCACCTCTAACACCACTAGTGAGGGATAAAGCATCCTCTTTAAAACCTTACTATAATGGCTGACACCATAGGCTTATTGATGTACACGTTATAGGTGAGAGTTAATACTCTCTCCCCCCGGGAGCCCCACTACGGTGTGGGCTTTGGCTAGGGTGGCGTTCTACGTTGTAGCAGCCCCCCTAGACTATAGGAGGAAGGCTTGGGTTGGCTCTACCTACGAGGGTTTACTCAACCTAGCCTCTAGGCTATCGTCCCAGCTAGGTGTGGAGGTTCAAGTCAGCCCCCTCGTGACATCTAGTAACTATAGGCCACAGCCTCCGCCCGACGTTGATGGGGTTCTTGTTGTGGTTCTAAGCGGTGGTACGGATAGGATGATATACAATATAGTATCCGGCATTGGGAGACCCTCCCTTATCTACGCTCATCCCGGCGAAAACTCCCTAGCATCTGTTAGGGAGGCTGTGGCAGCTCTAAGGTATTCCGGCTTCGAGGTCTACACTGTGTACGGTAGCCTGGGAGAGCTGGAGGGTAGGGTTAGGAGCTGGCTCCTAGCTCTTAAAGCCTACGCTTCGCTTAGAGGTTCACGTGTAGGCCTTGTAGGTGAGCCTGAGCCCTGGCTTCTCAATGTGAGGGACCCCGAGGTTTTAAGGGCTAGGTTTGGTGTTGATGTTGTAAGGCTAAGCTGGGATGATATGCTTGGGAGAGCCCTCAAGGCCGATAGCGGTATGGTTTCAAGTAAGGTTAGCGAGTTGAAGAGGCTATTCCCCGTCGTCGAGGTCCCCGATGAGGATTTGGAGAAGGCCGTAAGGGTATACTATGGTTTGAGGAGCTTGGTTGAAGAATACAAGCTCGACGCTGTAGCGGTAGAAGCTAGGGATATGCTTGTAGAGGATCTAAGAGACTACGGCCCATACCTAGCGGTATCACTACTAAGCTCCGAGGGTGTCCCAGCGGAGTACGAGGTTGACGTTGAACCACTCTTAACGAAACTCGTAGTCTACAGGCTTACAGGTAAATCCTCCTTCATGGCCAACCTAACTAGGGTCGATGAGAGGAGGGGGACCGTAGTCCTATCACACTGCACAGTCCCCATCGACATGATAGACGTTAGTAGATCAAAGCTGACAACGTACTTCGAGACGGGGAGGACAGTGGCTATAAGGGGTAGGTTGAGGGAGGGTGAGAGGGTGACAATACTGAGGCTAGGAGGCCCAAACCTAGACACAATGCTCGTAGCCAGAGGCGTAATAGTCAACGGTGATATAGGCGATCCGAACCTATGCAGAACCCAGATCGAGGTTAGAATAGACGGTAACCCCCTGGAGCTCGTGGAGAAGAGTATAGGTAACCACATGATCGTAGCCTACGGTGACATAGTCGAGGAGCTCAAGATACTATCAAGTATAGCTAAGATCACCCTAATCCAGATAGCGTAAGGTAACCCCCCGCAGCCTGCGGGAATATGTCTATTACATCCCCATCTCTAACCCTAGTCTCCAAACCCTCCAGTAACATGATGTTGTGACCGTTAACCAGTATTATGAAGTGCTCTAAACCCACACCGTACATTGCATCCCTAAGGTCTGGTAGCAGGTCAAGGAGTTTCGAGAGGGTCACCTCAGGCGCATTCAACTCCACATCCCTACTACTCCATCTAACCCTCTCCCTTAACGTAGCGTACACTCTAACCTTAACACTCACAACAACCCACCCCCCTACAAGTGGGTGGCTGGTGGAGTTTAAAGTTACGCTAGATTGGGCAGTATGAGAGTAGGTGGAGGTACGGGCAGTGGGAGCATGATGGTGTGTTACCTAGACAGTCGTACTCGTTACTCATGGTGTTATAGCAGTAGTTCTGGAGCTCGCAGTTAAAGCATGATGGTACGTTGTTGAAGTCGAGGTTTAAGAGGATCTTAGAGTACCTACGCCAGATGTCGAGCAGGCTATCCCTCCTAGCATCTCCTAACACCACCTCCCCGATATCCCTCTTAACCCCCCTAATCACTGTAACCCAGCTTCTGGAGTAGTAGAGGCATGGTGTTACGAGGCCGTCAGCTCTAATGTATAGGGCTTTGTTTGAAGCGAAGGGGCAGGATCTTGTCCATGTGGGTTCTAGGAGGGGCTTGGTTACCTTGATACCATATTCCAGGATTCTAAGGGATAGTTTTGAGAGCTCCTCTCTAAGCTTCATCCTGCAATCCTCATCGCCTAGACAGTCTAGCCTGAGATCACCGCCAATATACGGTATGTAACTGCTTATCACAATCTCCGATATCCCGGTGTTTACAGCATAGTCTAGAACCCTGCTAACCTCTCCAATGTTAACCTTTGTAACAGTCAGTATAGCCTTAACTGTTGGTTTGAGAGAGGATATCTCAGTTTTAACCTTTCTAAGGGTTAGAAGACCTCTTGTAACAGTTGATAGGTCACCAAACCTCCTAATCGAACTATAGAGTTTGATATCGAAAGCGTCAATACTAACATAGACCTCATCTACACCAAGCTTAACGAAGCCCACAGCTAGCTCCTCAAGCCTAGACCCGTTAGTATTAACGACAACCTCAAACCCAAGCTTCTTAGCAACCTCCAAGAACTCCATGAACCTAGGGTGTACCGTGGGCTCACCCCAGCCTGTGTACACGATCCTCCTAACCCCGATATCCCTGGCTTCCTTCACGATCTTATAGTAAAGCTCCTCATCCATGAAGGTTACCTTGAAATCCCTGGCCGCGAACCTAAAACAGTGTATACAGGAGTAGTTACAAGCTGTTGTGAGCTCCAGCACTAGCGTTCTAGGCCTAGAGTCTTCTCTCAGCCTTACAACCCAATTGGTATATCTATACTCCATCTAATAGCACCTAATCTAGGATTTAAACCTAAAATTAATAAGATGATTGCGATTTTAAATTTCAAAATCAAGATTTCCGATGTAAGATATTTATAATCCCTCCTACGCTAGCATCTTAAGGCCTGTTGAGGTGGTTTCAATGCCTCTTGGTGGGTATGCTGGTAAGATCCTGAGGGTTAACTTGACTGATGGGAAGCTCTACTATGAGGAGCTTCCTGAGGATGTTCTTAGGATGTGGGTTGGGGGTAGGGGTCTTGGAGTCTACATTATGCTTAAGGAGGTTGACCCGAAGGTTGATCCTCTAAGCCCAGCTAACAAGGCTATAGTTGCTACAGGCCCTCTAACAGGTGTACCCGGCCTTGTAGCTCCTGGTAGGTGGGCTTCCATCACTAAATCCCCGTTGACTAACACGATACATGATTCTCAGAGTGGTGGTAAGTTCGGCCCCGAGCTTAAGTTCGCTGGCTTCGACGCCATAGTGATCGAGGGTGCATCTGAGAAGCCCGTGTACCTGTGGATCACAGATGGGAAGGCTGAGATTAGGGATGCGAGACACCTATGGGGTAAGGATACGCATTCAACAACGGACATGATTGTAGAGGAGCTAGCACCCGTTGTTGGGAGGGATGAGGCTGGGAAGATTAGGGTTGCAACTATAGGGCCTGCGGGCGAGAACCTAGCTAGGATAGCGTGTATAATCAACGATAAGAGTAGAGCTGCAGGTAGGGGCGGTCATGGAGCTGTTTGGGGTTCTAAGAAGCTTAAGGCTATAGCTGTTAGAGGTCATATGAAGTTGAGGATTGCTAGGGAGGATGCATACAGGGAGATAGTATCGAGGTCTATGGAGCTAGCTAGGAAATCCCCTGTAACCTCCGAAGCCCTACCCAAGTACGGGACAGCAGTCCTAGTTAACGTTATAAACGCTCACGGAATATTCCCGACCAGGAACTTCCAGACAGGTGTATTCCCGGGAGCTTCCGAGATTAGCGGTGAGAGGATAGCCGAGACCATAATGGATTGGGAGAAGCAGAAGGAGGAGATATGCTGGGGTTGTGTTATAGGCTGTGCTAGGTACACTAGGATAACCAAGGGCCCCTACACCGGTGAGGGAGGGGGCCCTGAGTACGAGACCGTATGGGCCTTCGGAGCCCAGACTGGGACGAGCGATCTAGCAGCTGTATCCAAGGCACACTACCTGGCTAACGAGCTAGGCCTAGACGCTATATCCATGGGCCACGTCATAGGGACTTTGATGGAGCTCGTTGAGAAGGGTAAGATCCCAGGGGAGAAGCTTAGAGGGCTTAACGTAACATGGGGTAGTGGGGAGGCTTTAGTCGAGCTAACATGGAGGACTGCTTATAGGAGCGGTATCGGGGATGATCTAGCTGAGGGAGCCCTAAGACTTGCAACGAAGTATGGGGCACCAGAGCTAGCCATGGTTGTTAGAGGTCAGGAGCTCCCAGCATACGATCCTAGAGGTGCTAAGGGCCACGGTCTAGCCTATGCTACAAGCAACAGGGGAGGATGCCATCTAAGAGCCTACATTATATCACCTGAGATCCTAGGGCTACCACAGCTCATCGACAGGTTTGCTACAGCCGGGAAGGCTAAGTGGGTTAAACACTTCCAAGACGTATTCGCTACACTAGACAGCCTCGTTGTATGCAAGTTCGTAACATTCTCCTACTGGAACGATGTTCTAGCAGCACAACTATCAGCTGTAACAGGCTGGGATGTAGGCGTCGAGGAGTTCGACACGATAGGCGAGAGGATATACAATGCAGAGAGGGTCTTCAACGTACTAGCATTCGGAGACGGAGAGGAGTACGACACACTACCCAAGAGGCTACTAGAGGAGCCAATGCCAGAAGGCCCAGCTAAAGGACACATCGTCGAGCTAAAACCAATGCTAGAAGAGTACTACCAGCTAAGAGGATGGATCAAAGGAAGGCCTACAAGGGCAACCCTAGAGAAGCTAGGCCTCAAATGGCTAGCCGATAGGCTGGAGCAAGAGGGCCTACTACCCGAATAACCCCCAACCCCTTACGAGTTACAATCTTTTTAATTTTCTTAATATAACTTCCATTCCTGATTCTACATTCTACTCTGGGTAAAGCTATGAAGCTTAAAGTAGTGATAGTTGTCAGAGGTGAGCCCAACTACCTCAGATGGACCTTGGAGAGGTGGTTTGAGGAGGTTAAGGGGTTGGTTGAGGGGGAGTATGGTGTCGCGATAGATGTTAGGGTTATTGATGGTGTTGAAGAGTATCCTGTTATAGAATCCTGTGGTAAGACGTACTTCGAGGGGCTCCCCGGAGAGGAGGGCTTCCTAATAGAGGTTATCAAGAGGATTGTGGAGGATTGGTTAGAGCATGGAGAACAATGCTATGGCGACCGCTAGGGAGGCTATGGTAGCTGGGATCATGTACTTGTAGCCTTCGATTAAGGGCACTTTATAGTACTCTGCCGTGTACACGTAGCAGAGGTGTAGCGGTGATGCTATGTATCCTATGAAGGCTGAAGCGTATATGAGTGATGCTATCGTCACGTCTACCCCTGTCAGAGAGGTTATTATCGGTGTTGCTATAGCTATGCCTGCTGTTGGGTGGCCGCTGATGGTGGAGAAGAGTATGGGTAGTAGTACTGCTAACGCTAGGCCGCTTACGTTGTAGCCTAGGAGTAGTTCTCCTATAGGCTTTAAATCCATGTTTAGGAAGAGCTCTCTGAACACCATGACGCCAACCGATATTATCACGAGCTCCCACAACCTCCTATCACGTAGTGATTCTAAGACCGCACCCCAGCCCACCCCCTCTAATACCACGAATAAGGCTATGGAAGCTACTACTGCGAAAACCACGGAGATCCTCTCAACACCTATAAGGCCGTCCAGGGGGGTGAGTAGTAAGGCTAACACTACAGCCGCCAGCACGGGCGTCATATCCCTAGCTAGAACCCCGAGCCTAGCGCCATCCCTAGAGCTCCACCCACTAAATCCTACAACTGGGAGCCCTATCAAGAACATTGCAATAGCTACAGGAACCTGCCTAACTACGAGCTCCCACAAGCCCACCCCTGTAACAGTAGAAGCTAGTATGATGACGGAGCTCAGGGGGTAGACGTACACTATGACATGCCTATACCAGACGTTAACAAACAACATCCTAGCCCTAGACATGTTCGTTAGAGAGCCTATATGCTCGACCAGAGGGGCTGACATGAGAGCTCCTCCGGGGACGGGGAGTAACCCTAGGACACCGGGGGTTAAGGTTATAGCTACCATATGGTTTTTGAAAGCCCTAGATAGCTCAAGACTAAGCCTCCTAACGACACCACTATTACTGTAGAGGGAAACAAGCATAGATATAACTGCAACACTTAGAACAAGACCCCACGTTGTAGGGTTTTTAAGAGCGTAAACAACCACATTAGCTGTGAAGCTAAAACCACCGTAAGCTAGTGCTGATACCATCGGGACAACAATCATGATAACGTAGAGTGGCACTCTCATAGTGAGAAGTGCTAGGATCAACACGAAGGCCATCAACGTAACTTCTATGGAGTTCACGCTAAACACCTTCCATCAAGCTTAACCTGGTACCGAAGGTGTGTTTAAAGGTTTAAATAGGAGAGTACATAAGGGGGATTTCTGACAGCGAGGTGACCTCACTTATTTTCGGCTTGCTCTCTCCTCTTCTCCCTCTCGTATTCACCGCTCACGGCCTTCCTAAACTCTCTCATAGCCTCACCTAGGGCTCTAGCTAGTTGGGGTAGCCTGCCCGGGCCCATTACTATGAGTATTATGAGTAGTATTATTAGGAGCTCTCCCTCGCTAAAGGGCCCTATTGGCGTGATCCCACCCATTCTGTGCATAGATTAAGTTAAGCCTAATATTTTCATCCGCTCGATTTAATGTTCTCCACTAATTCCACTATTATATCGGCTGTTGCCGTTGGGTTTATCCAACCTCTTAGCTTGACGTGGTATCAAGTATACCTACCCCCATCTACGATTACGAAGTCTGCTGTGTGCGCAACTGTCCGTTCTGACCCTCTCAGCTCTAATGCCGAGTTGACCCCGTACTTTCCTCGGCCTTCCCTTGCTACAGAGTACCCATACCTAGAACCCCCCAGCCTTCATGTTTAAACTTGAAACCATACCCCCACTTTTCCTGCTAGATGCTCTCGCAATAGCCCTATTCTCGACATCAGCTGCACTACACACATATCCGGGGGTGTGCGTGGGAGTTGAAGGTAGCATCCTAGACCTAGCTTCCGTGTACGCCATCAATAGACTCCCACCCCCCTACTCGTTTATAGCACCTCGGGTCCAGTGAGAGCACTGGTTGGAGGGAAGATCAACATATTCGTACACAACTAGATGCCCGGATGTACGCCATCGGGAAGCCACGGTGATGCTCTACGTCACGAAAAACCCTAATGAGTAGAGATCTTGTAGATGATGCGGTATGGGTAGCAGTAAATGTAGATCCTCGGAGTTCCACCTTGGAAGACGCTAGGAGCTCATAGCTAGGTGAGCTTCAGGAGCCTGGCGACTATAGCTAGTAATAGTGACCCTAGAAGTGCTAGGAGCCCTCACGAGGGCTGAGGGTGTCATGGCAGGCTTTGGAGCGTCTGGAGGTACATCCCCAGAGCTTCCAACCCTATATCGGAGAGCAAGATACCATGGTATGAGCGATGCGACACCCCCTGGAAGTAGTGCTCCTGTAAGGTATAGTGTGAACAACCTCTAAAACGACTCCCCTATAGCTACAACCTCACTCACAAACCACACCGCTTAACATGGAATAGATTTCAAGCCTGAAATCATTCTCATTATTATTCTGGTTTTAAGAATATATTCTCAAAATATATTTCTTACATGTACGTATTAGTATGGTTACATACTGATATTTTTTAAAGGTAAGATTATTATAATCATGGGGGGTGTCTCTTGTGGTTTTAGGTGGCGATGTGGGAGGGTTGGTTGTGCTAGTTTCAGCTATAGCGGGGTTTACGGCATCACTATTGGGTTACTATAGCTATGCGAGGGGCTCTGAAACCCCCATATGTAGGCCTGGTGGTAAAGTTAACTGCCTAGCGGTGTACAGCATACCTCAAGCCTGGGTTCTAGGGTTTCATCTAAGCTCTATAGCACCCTACTACTACGGGTTAACCCTAGTCTTAGCGTTGATCGGCACTATAACCTGGTGGGAGCCTGCCCTACGGATCCTCACAATAACCCAGTGGGGCGGCCTGCTAATGGTACCATACCTCATCTACCTAGAGCTCTTCATAGCAAGAGCGATATGCGTCTACTGCACCATAATGCATGTAAGCACTCTAGCCATAGCATTATTAACGTTAGACGAGCTCCTAGAAGCCCTGTCAATCATGGAAGCCTAACCTCGGCAACCTCCAGGTGTACTATGGAATGTAGAGTGGCTTAGGGGATCCTATGAACTCCTAGGAGGTACCATTATTTGCCTAGAACCCTCCTGACAACCTCCCTGAGCTCATTAAATGTTGTTAGGACGTACTCTACATCATCAACTGTCGGATTATAGTCTGGATCGTACCTAGCCTTATTCATTAACTCAAGAACCCTGTATAACTTGACTATAACCTCTCTGCTGACGATGTTCGAGCTTAGGTAGATTTCACTAAATCGTTTAATGTAACCCCCATGTGTTCTAGGGAGCGGCTCCCCACGTGCTATGATCATCGCTTTGACTAGCAACTCTATAGCATTATGGCCTAGGTCTATGGAAGCTCGGTACATGAGGCTATCCCTTGCTCTAACGCTAAAATCATAGTACTCCATAGCTAGGTCTACGAGCTTCAAAGCCCTAGAGACCTCAACCCCGCTATCCTCGTACAAGATCATACCCCATCTTTCAACCTCACCTATAAAGGGGCTATCAGCCTCTTTTAACCTATACTCTTCTACCGACATTACAATGTACTCTACCGGCTCACCGCACTCCAATACAGTGCTAGCTCAGCCAACCCAACCTATCCGAATCTATACCCTGTACGTTGTCGAGGATCACGAGAACGTCTACGTCACTATCAGCTTCAGCTAAACCCTTAGCTAGGCTACCAAAGAGTACAACCCTGTAAACCCTACCCTTGAAAACCTCAGCTACACTCCTAGAGAAAGCCTTAGCGCAACCCATCTTCCCCTCCAGTGACCCCGCTTTAAGGGTATCCACCGTAGCCACCAGATAAGCCCACTCAAGGATACCATAGGTTTAAGGTAATAGCTGTTTAGGAGCTCCCAATAGTACTGTTAGGCTAACGCACTCAGATAAACCACCCCCTCACGCGAGGGGCTCCAATCCCTTACAGTCATAGTAAGAGGATCCTAGTTTCCCTAAGCTTACCGGTGGTTGGATCAACCGCTAAACCTAGTACCTCAAGGGTTACAACTCCTACCAGGACCTCGCTTAGCTCCCTGGAGACGAGAAGCGGGGTTACCCCCCCGTCTACCCTCTATCTCGATAACAGCGAAGCTCTCGTCCAGATCTAGGTAGCCTTCAGCGGTCTCAACCATCTTCCTACTAACGATCTTAAGGTTTAACCTCTCGTAAACCCACCATGGTATCACTGTAAATGTAGCTCCTGTATCAACTAGGGCTGTAACCTTAACCTCCTCGCCGGTGATTGGGTTGGCAAGCTTCGCCTCAACCCAAACATGATCCATTAGGGACACCCAACTTCTAGGTTGGAGAGCGAAGGCTATTTAAATCACGAGGCTACCTGTCGTGAAACGTCTTGGTTCTCAGGGGTCATTGAGGAGAGTGGAGCTTGAGCTCTAGAAGGTTGCTACGAGTTTGGCGGTAAACATGGATACTAGGCCTTTGACTCTCTCAGTCGATGGTGAGGGGGTGAGGGAGCCGTACGCTTGAGAGTACTGTATGCTAGGAGATACTTCGTAGATTGGGGCCTTGCGTGCTTGTCTCCGGTCATAGGTGGTTTCGTTTGCTAGGACTTCCTGTAGCTATCTAGTGTTAGCCCTACCTGTGTGTCCTCTCTTAGGTTGAAGTAGTGTTGTGCCATCTTTCTAATCATCTCCTTGAACCTGGTTACCAGTTCGTGCATGCTCTCGCCGAAGTCCTCCTCTAGCTTCTCCCAGCTTCTCCCCTGTAGTGCTTTCGCTATGAGCAGCTTCTCCTCCACATCAGCTAGCTTCGGCCTCTCATCTCCACCCTGCATCCAATATGCTTTGGCTAGCTCGTGTACTATGTCGTTTACAGCCTCGTATGTCATGAAGCTATAGCAGTAGGTCCAGAGCCTATCCAGTTGAACCTTGGTTAGAGTAGGCTTATACCCGGGTGCCACCCCCTTGGGCTCCTGGTTTAGAAGCTGTTGTGCTACCTCAATCTCTAGATCCCTGTAGGTGTCGTAGAGGCTGTTTAGGAGCTTTAACTTGAACTCCTTCAAAGCTACATCTACAAGCTCTCCCACCTCTGGTTTAACAGCTTTTATCACCAGTGTCGTGTACTCCCCGCTAACAGGGTTCCTATCAGGGCTTAGGTGTACAGCTTTAAAACCATTCTTCAACCAGAATCTCAGCAGTTGCTCGTTAACACCGAAGCCCGAACCAACCCAATCCAAACCCCTCTCCCTAGCCTCCTCTACGATGTGCTGGAGAGCTCTAGAACCAATACCCATACCCTGAACCTGTGGGTGTGTTGCAATCCTCACTATACGCCAGCCCTTCAGCCTACCAAACTCCTTCAACCTAACGTGTTTGAGGAGCCTATCTGGTATGATGTTACCCGATATCTTATCACCCATGAGCAGCCTCTCCACTAGCTCCTCATCCAGACCCCCCTCCTCAGCTATCTGTATGGCTGATACAATCTTCTTACCCCTAGCAGTCCTCATAGCCCTTATAATGTGGTGTGGTGCATCAGCGAGAAGACCTAGGTCATCGGGCTCGTTCCTGTAGTGGGCTAGAACGTATATGCCGAAGAGCTGTCTCAACAACGCCTCCCCCTCCCTTGTGAAGAGCTCCTCGGGGTTGAGCTTCACGTACTCCAGGTTACCCGACCTTATATCCTCTATGTCCCTCTCGTCTAGCTCCGCCGGCTCAGCGTCTAGTAGGAGTGTGTCGAAGAGCCATCTCTCGACGGGATCCCCTTTAGCATACCTTATAGGCTCCTCCATATCAACCGTCTTCAATAGGGTGTTAGGATCGTTCTTTATCGCTGAGAGGAATCTAACGCTAAACCCCCTACCAGCACCCTCATAACCGTGTATTGTTGCAGCGAAGACAATCCTATCATGGCTCCTCCATATCCTATGTAGTAGGGGCACGTGTATACCGCTAGCCTCATCGACTGCGACTATGTCGGCGCTAAGCACTGGTATCCTGTAGGGCTCCCAGTACTCCAGGCTGAACTTCCTACCCTGTATCTCCACAATGTAACCCCTCTTCTCCACAGGCTTCGGATCAAGGCCGGCAACCCTAGCGGCCTTCAAGGCTAGCTCCATCAAGCTCTGTACGTTAGAAACCTCGGGGGCGGTCACGAGTATCCTAACCCTATGCTTAACCTCCCCTAGTAGCTTAGCAAGCCCGATAAGCCCTATGCCTACAGCACAACTCTTACCCCTACCCCTATCAGCTGTAACAACCATAACCTTCCTCTTACCACGTGGTGGCCTCTCATAGAACCACTCCATGGACTTTATAACGTTAACCTGATCCTGTGTAAGAGCTAGCTTATAAAGGTCCTCGGGGAAAAGCCTATCACCTGGGATCACGATCTCAGCCTTTGGTGGTGCTTCAACCTCGTAGGTCGACCCGCTTATAAGCTCCTCGGAGTCAAGATCGTATACGAAGATATTAGAGTTATGCTCTACAAGCTTCCTCTTAAACCACGTGATGAAAATGTGCCT
>JAPYWV010000116.1 GCA_028276165.1 Acidilobaceae archaeon | reverse complement strand
TAGCCGGTTTAGCTGTGCTAGCAGGCATACTAGTACCCTACATAGCTTCAGTTCTCGGGGGAGGTCTTACACCGGTTGTCACCATAACCTCACCGATCCCCTACAGGGAGCCTGTCACCGCGCCTCTATACAGGATCCCCGGGGCTCCCCAGCCGCCTAGTGTGGGTGCTATCACCGCAACCGGGGGCTTCAACGATTACGGGGAGCTCTACAGATTCCTCCAGACGTCTAGTGAGAGGAGGTTTTTGGAATCCGATCTAGCCTCGTTACCCCTCTGGGGTGTAGTTGAGGAGCTTGCGAGAGCTCATGCTGTAGCTCCTTTAGCGGAAACTGCAACACGACTACCTATGATTCTGTATTCTAGAGGGGGGGTAACGGGGGCTCCTGAGCCCGGTGTTAGGGTTTCATGGACTAATGTTCAGGTTGTTGGTGTCGATGAACTCGACATTGTTAAGACTAATGGGCTGGTGTTAGCTGTTGTTGGTGGTAGCGGTTATAGCCAAGTCTACATGGTCGATGTTAGGGGTAAGAGTGTTGCTAGCGTTATAAAGCTACCTGAGAGTGAGGTTGCTAGGGGGCTTTTCCTGGATGGATGGAGGCTTGTTGTTGTTAGCGAGTCTACCGGGCCCTTCAGGATCCTGGATGTCGGAGGTCTAAGCTTCTCATGCTACAATGTCAATGTTACAGTTAGGGTATTCGATGTATCAAACCCCAGGAGCCCCACCATGGTTGGTGAGGTTAGAGTATCCGGGGGTCTTGTTGACGGTAGGCTTTACAATGGCACCGTGTACCTCGTTATCAACCAGCCAGCTTTAGTGCAGGGTGCACCATCGATACCACTGGTTGACAGAGCCCCCATAACGCCTAGGGCCGTCATACCCTTAGGTGATGAGGCTGAGAGGTATGTAACAGTTCTAGCTCTTAGGGTAGGCGATGTAGCCTATAACGTTGTATCAATCTTAGGAGGCCCGGCTACCAGGATCTACATGAGCTACGATAGGTTATACGTTACGTCAACCAAGAGGGTTGGTGTAACGGAGGCTTACACCATAGCCTTGAGAGAGCTAGCTAGCATGGTGGGAGGGGAGTGGGGCTCTCGTATGGTGGAGGAGCTCCAAAGAGGGAACGTTAGGAAGGCGCTGGACATAGCTAACGAAATGCTATCCTCGATGAACAGGGAGGAGGCAATAAAGCTGGTAGAGAGGCTGAGAGTAAAGCTCAAAGCCTCAAATGTAACCCTAACCGATAGAACCATGATATCAGTACTTAGAGTGAAGGGAATCGACATTAAGCCTGTGGGGTCCACTACGGTCAAGGGGGTTCTATTAGATCAATTCGCTGTAGAAGAGTATAGGGGCAGGTACCTAATAATAGCTACTACAACGTCAAACTACGCTGTTGACGTGACATCATACCATATGGAAATAGGGGAGGTGATTAGGGGTGGGACTCCAACGAATACGACGATGCTATCGGTCATGGTATGCTACCCCCAGATGTCGAGGTGCGAGCACATAAAGGTGGCAATCCCGCCATACATAGGTAGTATAGCTCAGGTGCTACCACCCATAAGGCTTATAGCCTACCCGGTTATCACGCAAGCTGATTCCGGTAACTCAGTCTACATAGTCGATGTTGAGACCTTGAAGCTAGTAGGATCCCTTGAGAAGCTGGCTCCAGGTGAGAGGGTGTACGCTGCGAGGCTTGTCAAAGACGTATTCTTCCTCGTAACATTTAGAACTGTAGACCCGCTATTCGCCATAGACGTATCAGACCCCAGTAACCCTAGGGTGCTGGGGTTCCTTAAGATACCTGGTTTCAGCGAGTACCTACACCCACTACCGGGTGACATGCTACTAGGTATAGGGCTCTCAGGCTGGTCTGTGATCAAGATATCGTTGTTCAACGTCTCAAACCCAACGAGTATGAGTGAGGTATCCAGCGTTGAGATCGTGGAGGCTACAAGCGTAGCTCTAAGCGATCACCATGCTGTAACAGTCGACCTCGACTACAAGAACGTGTACATCCCAATACAGATGATAGGAAAGGCGGGTGGAGGCGTAGCGGTTGTATCATTTGAGGATAATAAGCTGAAGGTGGTCACCATACTACCACACCCAGGTGCCACTAGGAGTATCTACATTGGAAGAGAGCTGTACACCGTATCACAGTGGGGTATAGTGGTCTTCGACATCGAGGATCTCAAGGAGGTAGCTGTAATAAAGTTCCAGTAGCGGTTCCATTACCTTCTCCACAAACGTTTTTAAGCATAGCTATTTATTCTGAGCCTTTGAGGTGCCCTAGTGTTGGGTCTCAGGTATAATAGGGATGTTGATGTATTGAGGGAGAGCCCTACGAGGGCTATTAACAGGGTTGTTGAGAGGTTTAGGAGGGAGGGTAGGGATGTTATAATGCTCTCCACCGGGGAGCCTGGGGTGCCTCCTCCTAGGGAGGTTAGACTCTGGCTTTCCGAGGTTTTGAAGGAGGACTCCATGAGATTATACTCCTACACCCCCTCACCCGGCTTTCTGAGCCTCAGGGAGGCTATTGTCGAGGACTTAAGGGATATCGATGGGGTTGATGTAGGTGTAGACCAGGTTGTTGTTGTAACAGGTGGTCAGGCCTCCATGTTCTCCACGTTCGCCTCGATACTAGAGCCTGGTGACGAGGTTATACTCATGGACCCAACGTACTTCGGCTACTGGAACCTCCTAGCGTACTTCAAGGTTAAACCTGTACCGATAGTAGCCACAATGGATAGGGGTTTTCAGCCTGATGTTGAGGCTATTAAGGAGTCTATTGTTAGGGGTAGGACTAAGGCCTTGATACTAACAAGCCCGGACAACCCTACGGGGAGGGTCCTGGACTGGGAGGTTGCTAGGGCTCTGGCTGAGGTAGCTGTCGACCACGGGCTCTGGATAGTATACGATGAGCCCTACAAGACCTTGATCTACGAGGGCGAGCATGTTAGCATGTACAAGCTAGCACCGGAGAACACCATATCGCTATACGCTTTCAGCAAAGACCCGGGGATACCGGGGTGGAGGCTAGGCTACGTCTACGGGCCAGAGTGGATTGTCAGGAGGATAGCTTTGGTATCAGAGGCTATAACATACAACCCGCCAAGCATAGCACAACACCTAGTACTAGAGTACCTTAGAAACAGGGAGCTCAGGAGAAGGCACGTAGAGTACGTTAAAAGAGTATACATGGAGAGGAGGGATGTAATGCTAGAAGAGCTATCAAAGATAAAGGGCGCTAGGTACATGAAACCAGCGGGGGCGATGTTCGTAATGGTGAACCTAGAGGAGATACTAGAACCCCTGGGATTAGATGGAGCAACACTAGCAGAAAAACTACTATACGAGAAGAACGTGGCAGTAATACCGGGAGAGTTCTTCGGAAAATCAACGAAGATGTACATAAGACTAAGCTTCCCCACAGAAACACCACAGAGGATAAGAGAGGGGGTGAGGAGGATAAGGGAGCTCCTCGAAACATTAGAAACGAGACAGTAGGGGCTTTAGAAATAGCTCCTAGGGCAGAGAGTCCATTCCACGACCCCCTCTTAGCACCCCGAACATGTTCGGGGTTAACTTTTTGTACGAGGAGCAG
The DNA here is from genome assembly GCA_028276165.1 of Acidilobaceae archaeon. GTDB lineage: Archaea > Thermoproteota > Thermoprotei_A > Sulfolobales > Acidilobaceae > DSZV01. The sequence continues at coordinate 277 of JAPYWV010000116.1, read as the reverse complement.
GCTTTAATTCTAAGCGGACGGTGAGCCTGTTTGAGTTTAAACCTAACTAGGAGGGATTTCCTCAAGCTAGCTGGTGTTACAACGCTGGCTGTAGTTGGTGGAGGTTCTATAGCGATCGGCCCAAGGCTTCTAAGACCTGTTGATGGACAGAAGCTGGCTTTAGGTGAGGAGGTTAAGGTTGTTAAGTTCACATGCGTCCCCAACTGTACTGAGAATTGCTGGCTTCAAGCGTACGTCTACGATGGTAGGGTTAGGTACATTACGCCAGCCCCCGACT
>JAPYWV010000027.1 GCA_028276165.1 Acidilobaceae archaeon | reverse complement strand
TATCGTTTAAGATAGAGAGGGGGTCCGTGTACTCGCTCCTCGGGCCTAACGGGGCTGGTAAGACTACAACTATAAAGATGCTTAGCACACTACTCAAGCCCACTAGTGGTGATGCGTACATAGCAGGATACAGTGTTGTAAGGGAGCCACTTAGGGTTAGAAGGATTATAGGCCTCATGCCCCAGGATCTTACAGCCGACGATGAGATGACGGGGTGGGATAACGTTATGATCCAGGCTAGGCTGTACGGGTATAAGGGTAGGGAGGCTGAGGAGAGGGTTAAGAGGGCCCTGGATACAGTAGGCTTACTCGATGTCGCACGAAGGAGGGTTTCAACCTATAGTGGTGGGATGAGGAGGAGGCTTGAGATAGCAATGAGCCTAGTGCACGACCCCGAGGTCCTATTCCTAGACGAGCCCACCCTAGGTTTAGATGTCCAGACCAGGAGGGTCATATGGGATCTCATAAGGGGGTTTAGAAGGGATGGTAAGACGGTGCTACTAACAACACATTACATGGAGGAGGCTGAAATTCTCTCCGACAAGGTCGCCATCATAGACATGGGGGAGATTAAGGCTGAGGGGTCGCCTGAAGAGCTTAAGGGTAGGGTTAAGGGTGATAGGATCTACATTGAAGTCTACACTGATATCGAGGCTACAGGCCTAGCGGAGGAGCTCTCTCAGCTAGGCTTCAACGTAAACGTTAACTCTAACACCGTAGTGGTAACAGTTGGTAACGCTAGTGAGATGCTCCCAACCCTCATAAACTCTCTAGCTGGTAGAAGGGTTAAAGCTATCAACATAGTCAGACCCAACCTAGAGGAGGTTTTCCTAGAGATAACCGGGAGAAGGCTTAGGGAGGAGGGCTTCGACGTTTTCAGACATAGGGTTCTAATGCATAGGATTAGGTGATAACCTTGATAGACGAGGTTCTAGTACTGTTCACAAGAGAGGTTAGGAAGTGGGTTGGGAGGAGGCCTGTTCTAGTCGTATCGCTTATAACACCTCTATTCTGGATACTACTTTTCGGGAAGAGCTTCAACATAACTGCTATAATCGACGTACCAACCCTAAACCTCCCAGCAGGCATAGCTCAGTCTATCATAGAGGCTCTTAGAGAGAGGGTATACCAGATCTTCGGGACTAGAGATTACTTCACATACGTTGCTTCGGGGATGCTCGTTGTATTCGCTCTATTCCAGGGAACCTTCTCGGGTGTCGGTGTGGTGTTTGATAGGAGACTTGGCTACATGACCAGGCTTATGGCGTCACCTATAAGGAGGGAGAGTATATTCATCGCCAAGGTGCTAGCCACTGTTTTCAGGATAACAGTGCTCTCCTCACTCCTACTCCTTGCAGCCTACATAGCGGGCTTTGAGTTCAAGGAGGGTATAACGGTTCTCGACCTCCTCCTCGCATGGACTGTATTGATATCCATAGCTGTAGCCTTATCAAGCATCTTCATAACACTAGGCTTTATGACAGATAGCCATGAGCTACTCTTCAGCATAGGTAACCTCGTCAACCTACCCCTAATGTTCACGTCGAGCGCGCTCTTCCCAACAAGCCAGATGCCAGAGTGGCTTAGAGCTATAGCCCACGTGAACCCCCTAACCTACGGTGCAGACCTAGTAAGATTCTTCCTAGTCGGTAAGCCTATGGATAACGTCTTCCTAACCCTCGGGGCCGTGGTAGCCCTATCACTGTTAACCTTCCTGGTGTGCATGGTAGTCTCCGTTAGAGCTCTTGAGAGAGGCTAGGGGGGATCGACTACTCGCTTTAAATACTCCTACATAAACCTAGAATGAGGGTGCTGATCTGGTGTGTGGTATCATTGGTGTTTGTGCTTTAAACCGTAACGTTACCCCAATCATATCCCTTGGTTTGAGGAGGCTTGAGTATAGAGGCTATGATAGTGTTGGCATAGCCATAGTGTCGGGTGACGGCCTCATCATTAGGAAGGCTAAGGGTGATGTTGATAGCTTTCTCTCGAAGTTTAAGGTTGAGGAGCTCTCAGGGCTAACCGGTCTAGGTCATACTAGGTGGGCTACCCACGGGCCTCCCTCCGATGTTAACGCTCACCCCCACACTGATTGTAGTGGTAGGATAGCTATAGTCCACAATGGCGTTATAAGAAACTATAATACCATAAAGAGGGTTCTCGAACTTAGAGGTCATAGGATTGCTAGTGAGACTGATACCGAGTTGATAGCACACCTTATAGAGGATGAGATGCCCTTCTCATCCAGCTTCTTCGAAGCCTTCGTTAGAGCAATCTCCAGGCTTGAGGGTAGCTACGCTATAGCTGTTATTAACGTTGAAGAGCCTAACAGGATATACTTTGCCCGCATGAAGAGCCCTCTTATCATAGGCCTGGGGGAGGGCTTCAACATTGTCTCGAGCGACATACCAGCTCTACTCGACTACACTAGGAGGGTTATAGTCTTAGAGGATGGGGAGCTAGGGTGGGTTACGGCTACGGAGGTTAAGCTCTTCAAGCTAACAGAACTCGGCTTGATACGCGTTGAGGATGATGATTTAAGTACGAGGGTTAGGTTTATAGAGTGGAGTGTCGAGGAGGCCTCTAAACAAGGGTTCCCCCATTTCATGTTGAAAGAGATATTCGAGCAACCCTACTCCATTAAGAGCACTTACGAGGGGAACGTTGAGGACCCCGCCTTGAGGATGGCGGCCTCAATGCTGTGGAGCTCCAGGAACATTATCGTAACCGGAGCTGGTACAAGCTACCACGCCGGCCTCGTATTCTCATACTACCTGTCTAGGATCGCTAGGAGGCTATCATATAACATCATAGCGTCAGAGCATAAGCTTATAGAGGACTCCGTGGGGAAGGGTGACGTGGTCATAGCTATAAGCCAGAGTGGGGAGACATTCGACACCCTAGAGGCTGTAAGGGCCTTCAAGGCAAGAGGGGCTAGGGTTATAGGTGTTACTAACGTGGTGGGGAGTGCTCTATCAAGGGAGTCAGACGTAGTGGTTTACATGAGGGCTGGGCCTGAGATAGGTGTTGCTGCCACGAAAACCTACACATCACAGATAATGTCCCTAAGCCTTCTAACCCTATTTGCAGCTCTAGAGGGTGGTGTTCTAGATCGCAGCGAGGTCGAGGATAAGCTGGTAAAGCTATCGAGAGCACACGAGATCACAGCAAAGGCCATAGAGGAGTCGTTGAAACATGTACCTGAAAACCCCCTCGTGGGCTCCAAGAGCATATACATGTTGGGGAGAGGGCTTGGGTCACTAATAGCTAGGGAGGCTGCACTTAAGGTGAAGGAGATAGCCTACATACACGCTGAATCCTACCCCGCTGGTGAAAGCAAGCACGGGCCGATAGCCCTGGTGGAGAAGGGTTTCCCCGTATACTTCGTAGCTACAAGCGATAGCCCGGAGATAGCGGGGAACGTGATGGAGATGAGAGCTAGAGGAGCCCACGTAACAATAGTCAAGACTAGTAACTGGAGGTTGGACGTAGAACCCGGAGACTCGGTTGAAATAGTGGAAATACCGTTAGAGGATAGCGAGATACTACTAGAACCCTACCCTCTCATCCCCTACTTCCAGGTACTAGCATATAGGGCATCAGTAGCTAGAGGCTATAACCCTGATAAACCTAGGAACCTAGCTAAAACCGTAACAGTAGAATAGGGGGCCTTAGAGCTTTGGCCCCACATCACCCACTCAGAGCCCCCCGTTTAGGGGGGTGGAGGCTGCATCGGCCCCCGGTTTTCAGGTTACCTTTAGGAGCTTTATTAGCTTCTCCTCCTTCGTGCTAAGCTGTACGCTTATGTAACCTAGGGTCTCTAGGATTAGCAAGATCTTGGATATATCTGCTGGTGAGAGCCTAGTACCATCCTTGGCTAGCTTGCTTATTAACGTTGACTCGTCTATACTTTGGCTTCCGTAGGCTGTTAACTCCTTTATGGTCTTTAAGACCTTGTTGATATCCGTATCATCGCTCCAAACGCTCATCGCACCCCGCTCCCCCCAGGCCCACTGGCTTGCCTAGAACGTTATTGTTGGTGCTACGACCTCCCTCTTCTCCTCAGCCTTAATCTGCCTAGCTGTTTCAAGCCATCTCATGTAATATTCTATCATGTACCTCGTTATGCTCGGCCTAACCCTCCTTATAGCCTCTTCTACGTGCTTCCATCTAATCACGGGGTTTGATATGTTCTCTCTTAACGCCATCATCCCCGCTTCCCTTACTAGAGCTGCTAGATCTGCACCACTATAACCCTCTGTTATCCTAGCTAGCTCCACTAGATCCACATCATCATCTAAGGGCATCCCCCTCGTGTGTATCCTTAGTATCTCAAGCCTCCCCCTCTCGTCGGGGGGTGGGACGTATATGAGCTTCTCGAACCTACCAGGCCTTAGGAGGGCTGGGTCGAGCATGTCAGGCCTGTTGGTGGCAGCTATCACGACCACCCCTTGTAGCTCCCCTATGCCATCCATCTCTGTTAGAAGCTGGCTTACAATCCTCTCTCCAACCCTACTACTACCTATGTCAGTCCCCCTAACGTAGGCTATGGCGTCTATCTCGTCGAAGAACACCACTGTAGGTGCATACTGTCTAGCTTTCCTGAAAATCTCCCTTATAGCCCTCTCGCTCTCACCAACCCACTTGCTGAGTATCTCAGGCCCCCTAACTGCTATGAAGTTAGCTCCACCCTCGGTTGCAACAGCCTTAGCTAGTAGAGTCTTACCAGTTCCAGGCGGGCCGAAGAGTAGGACACCTTTGGGAGGCTTTATACCGGCTTTAGCGAAAACCTCAGGGTACTTGAGGGGCCACTCTACTATCTCCCTGAGCTCCTGCTTAACCTCATCAAGCCCACCAATATCACTCCACCTAACCTCTGGTATCTCAACATGTATCTCCCTAAGCCCGCTGGGTGTTATCTCTCTAAACGCTGCTAGGAAGTCCTCCATCTTGACGACCATCTTCTCTAGAACCTCAGCTGGTATCTTCTCCTGCTCGATGTCGATCTCCGGTAGGTACCTCCTGAGAGCGTGCATTGCAGCCTCCCTAGCTAGAGCTGCTAGATCCGCCCCCGTGTAGCCTTTTGTCATCTCAGCTAGCTTAGCTAAATCAACGTCATCAGCGAGGGGCATGTGCCTCGTGTGTATCTGTAGTATCTCAAGCCTCCCCTGCTTATCAGGTAGCGGGACCTCTATCTCTCTATCGAACCTACCAGGCCTCCTAAGAGCTGGGTCTATAGCGTTAATCCTATTAGTAGCCGCTATTACGATGACCTGCCCTCTACTCTCAAGCCCGTCCATAAGCGCTAGTAGCTGTGCTACAACCCTCCTCTCAACCTCACCTACAACCTCATCCCTCTTAGGCGCTATCGCGTCGATCTCGTCAATGAATATTATTGCTGGAGCGTTCTTCTTAGCCTCCTCGAATATCTCCCTAAGCCTCTGCTCACTCTCACCATAGAACTTGCTCATGATCTCGGGACCGTTTATAGCTATGAAGTATGCATCACTCTCGTTAGCAACAGCCTTAGCCAATAGAGTCTTACCGGTTCCAGGCGGACCGTAGAGTAGTATCCCCTTGGGAGGCTCTATACCGAGCCTCTTGAAAAGCTCCGGGTGCCTGAGCGGGAGCTCCACGAGCTCCCTAATCTTAGCTATAACGTGGCTTAACCCACCTATATCCTCGTAGGTAACCTTGGGGACCGCGACCTGTGATACAGGCCTATCCAGCACGTCGACATGAGTGTTCTCGCCTATAATGACTGCCCCACGAGGCTTAGTATCCACGACCTGTAGCTGAACACCCTGACCTATGACCTGGACTACAACAATATCACCCTCCATAACAGGCATTCCAACAAGCCTCTTCTTAACGTACTTCTTGAAACCCTCATCAACACTCATGTAGACTAGAGGTGCTAGTTTAACTTTAACAGCGGGCCTCACAACAGCCTTCCTAATTATAACCCTATCACCGATGTTAACCCCAGCATTCTTCCTCAAAAGACCATCCATCCTGATAACATCTAAACCAGCATCCTCAGGGAGAGCGGGCCAAACCATAGCAACAGTCTTCCTCTTACCCTCAATCTCAACAACATCACCAGCCTCTAAGCCAAGCTGCTTCATAACCTCAACATCAACCCTAACCCTCTTCCTCCCAGAATCCTTAGGCTTAGCCTCAGCAACCCTAAGAGAAACCTCCTTAACCTTGCCCTCCTCCTCACTCAAACTTCAAACAACCCCAATTAACATTATAAGCATAGCTCCAAACTTAAAAACCTAAACTCAATACACCAGCATTCCCTAGCGTATAAAAGCAGGGGTTAGGGCTTCAAGGAGGTTTATGTTATCTAACCCAGTTATATCGCTTCCTGGGGTTTCTACTCCGACACTTTGTTAGCATATATCCTAGCCCCCCTAGCCTCCCCTATGATTGATTGGAAGCCGTTTAGCAACCCTACCCAGGCTCCTAGCTAACGTCGTTAGATCTATCCCAGCCATATTCTGGGCTATATTGTTCGTAGTCCTGGTAGGCCCCGGCCCTAGAGCTGGGGCCCTAACACTAACATTATATACCGCAGCGTACCTAGCTAAGTTCTTCTACGAGATCTTAGAATCCGTGGACCGGGAGCACGTTAACTCCCTTAAGGTCATGGGGCTCAGCGGGTTAACGCTAGCATCGGCTTTGTACGCTCACACTAGAAGGCAGGTGGTGAGTAGCATACTCTTCATGCTAGAGTATAACGTTAGAACGGCCACGATAATAGGCTTCGTTGGAGCCGGGGGTGTAGGGTACTACATACTACACTACATGAGTTTACTCGACTACCCAGCTGTTATAACCTTCATAGCAGTCACAACGCTCTTCGTCATAGCTATAGACACCCTCAGCTATCTTGTTAGAGCAAGAGTTTAACGCTCGACACGAGAGTATATAGGAGTAGCTTTAGGTCTTGAACGAGCCAGAGGGTAAGGGTGGTATTTGGTTGGATGATGTACTCCTACTAATAGGGGGTAGCCAGGGGTCCGGTGTTGAGACTAGCTCTCTCATCCTAACATCGGCTATGGCTAGGCTCGGCTACGGTGTCCTATCTAATAGAGAGTACTACTCTAACATAGTGGGTAGACATAGCTATATCCATGTAAGAGTATCCTCTACCAAGATACCGGGTGCCCTAACATACCCTGTCCACGTAGTAGCAGCTCTAGATGCCGAGTCCGTGTTCTTCCACTTCGACGACCTAGCGAGGGGAGGCTACCTTGTATACGACACCGGGGTTTCGAAGACTAGGCTTAGGCAGATCTCGAGCATGGAGCCTGAGACGAGGGCTAGGGTGGAGTTCAACCTTAAGAGGATCAACTCCGGGGATACAGTTGAGGACCTAGTAAAGACCCTTGAGTCCTCCTACAATGTTAAAGCAGTGGGTCTTAGCTATAATAGCATCCTAGATGTTATAGCGTCTAAAACCGGCATAGCTAGAGCTGAGGCTCACAGGTTTAGGAGTAGTATCGTGGTTGGAGCGGTATGGGGGCTTACGAACCTGGATGTGAGCGCTCTACACTACGCTGTTGATAGGAGGTTTGGTAGGAGGCCTAAGCTAGCCGAGATAAATAAGGTACTCCTCGAAGGCGTAGTTGAAGATGTTAGGAGCTCCTACGGAACACCACTTAGACTCGACAAGCCGTCCATTGGTTTGAGGGAACTCCTGCTAGTATCGGGGAACGATGCTGTAGCCATGGGTAAGATAGTTGGTGGGCTTAGGTACCAAGCATACTATCCAATAACGCCTGCTACCGATGAATCGGTATTCCACGAGACGTTTGAGAGGCTCGAAGTTGAGGGGGAGAGCCTTGGATCCATAGTTGTAGTTCAAACTGAGGATGAGATTGCAGCCATAAACTCAGCCATAGGGGCTGCACTGGCAGGTGTTAGGGCTGCGACATCGACTAGCGGCCCGGGGTTTAGCCTCATGGTGGAGGGCCTAGGGTGGGCTGGTATGGACGAGGTCCCAGTTGTTATAACGTACTACCAGCGTGGGGGGCCTAGCACGGGGATGCCCACTAGGGGTAGCCAGGCTGACCTCCTATTCTCACTATTCGCTAGCCACGGTGAGTTCCCCAGAGCTGTCATAGCAAGTGGGGATCACCTAGAGGCCTTCTACGACGCTATATGGGCTTTCAACATTGCAGAGAAATACCAGGTTCCCGTGATCCACCTGTTAGACAAGTTCCTAGCTAACATGCATAAGACGATCCCGATACCTGATTTCAGTAAGGTTAAGATCGAGAGGGGAGCCACGTTATTTGAGGCAGGCAATGGCGCCTGGAGGAGGTTTGATAAGAGCACCCCCATATCACCTAGGCCTGTCATAGGATCAGGTGCTATAACATGGTATACGGGGGATGAGCATAACGAGTGGGGTCACATAACGGAGGATGCTGTGAACAGGCTTGAAATGTACGAGAAGAGGTGGAGGAAGCTTGAGATAATGGACTCCGAGATACCTGAGGATGAGAGGGCAATACTCTACGGTGATAGGAGCTCCGACTTCCTCCTCGTAGGCTGGGGTTCCGTTAAGGGGGTGGCTTTAGAGGCTTTAGAGGTTCTTGAGAGGAAGGGCTACAAGGGCTCCTTCCTCCAACTCAAGGTCTTCCAGCCCTTCCCATCGAGGCTTGCCTCCAAGATACTATCCAGCTTCGACCCTGAGAGGGTGATAGATATTGAGAGCAACATAATGGGTCAAGCTGCAGCCCTAGTAACCATGAATACGGGGTTTGTGTTTAGAAAGTATATCCTCAAGTACACGGGTAGGCCTATGTACGTTATGGAGGTTGCCGAAGCCGTCATAGACATACTTGAGGGTAGGAGGTCTAGGGTGGTGTTGAGCTATGGCAAGTAGGTTATCCTATAAGACGGATGTCTGGATAGACTGGTGCCCAGGCTGCGGGGACTTCGGCATAGTCGCTGCTATGCAGAAGGCTTTCAGCGAGTTAAACCTAGATCCATCGAAGCTCGTAGTGGTATCGGGGATCGGGTGTAGTAGTAAGACCCCACACTTCATATACGCTAACGGTGTCCACACGATACACGGTAGGGGTATAGCCTACGCGATGGGAATAAAGCTTGCAAACCCGGAGCTAACAGTCATAGTTAACGGTGGTGATGGAGATCTACTAGGCATAGGTGTTGCACACTTCGTAGCGCTCGGAAGGAGGAACCTTGATATAACAGTTATACTCCACAACAACCAGGTCTACGGGTTAACCAAAGGGCAGGCTAGCCCCACACTCAGGAAGGGTGAGAAGACTAAAAGCCTACCAGCACCCAACATACAGGATGCTGTAAACCCCGTAGCACTAGCGATAGCCTCAGGCTACACGTTCGTAGCTAGAGGCTACGCGCTCTGGGTAGACCACCTTAAGGAGTTGATAAAACAAGCGATAAAACATAGGGGGTCGGCCTTCATAGACGTACTACAGCCGTGCGTAACATACAATGATATATACACGGTGGACTTCTACAAGGAGAGGCTCTACAAGCTAGAGGATGACCCCAACTGGGATCCCGTGGTTCACGAGAACACCTTAGATGAGATCGAGGAGAAAGTATCTAGAGCTTGGGCTAAATCGCTAGAATGGGGCTCAAGGATACCAGTTGGGGTGTTCTACGTAAACCCCCATGTTGACACGTTCGAGGAGAGGATAGCTAAGAGGATCCCATTATACTCGCTAAAACCACCAGCAAAACAGAGGATAACAAAGGAGAATGGGGAGCCCTTGATAGGGTTGGATGAGTTCAAGAAACTATTCAAAGACTACATAATACAGGTTGTATGATGGGGTTCAACGCCGTACATCAGCCTACAGATACAGGCTCAGCTCCCACGTTATACTTCTTCCTCCACTCCTCAAAGGCAGCACGCTCGTCCGGCCCTAGAACCCTACCAATCCTATACCATCCAGGCTTATCCTTGTAGGCTTGAGGTGCCTCAGGAACCTTATAAATGCAATCTACAGGGCAGGCCTCTATACAGCTAAAGTCATCCTTACACTTCTCCCATATAAGCCTAGACTTCATGTTCTCGTCAAACTCCAAGGCATCGTAAGGACACACCTCTATGCATGCACCACAACTTATACACGTATCCTGATCTATGACAACCCTAACATACTTAAGCAACTCAGACATACACAACACCGCTCAACCTTAGAGTGTAACCTAGGAGTATTTAAACCTTTTAGAAACACCTAGAATCCTACCATATAGACAGGTATAGATGGCAACAAACCATACAAAAACAGAAGGCTACGGCTCCTCCATCTAGGCAATAGAGTATATGCCCTTACTCCAGAATCCCTTGGTGAAGTAAACTTTACATATAGTATGGTTTGAAAACTCCCGGGAATCTCCGTGTACTAGGAGGCCCGTGGCCGTTTAAGTTTTATTTCATCTTAAAGGAGTGTTATGGCGGGTTCTACTAGCTATTTAAAGCTTCAGGGTATACCTAGAGGATGGTGATGAGCTCGGCGTCTCGGAGGCGTGGAGCCTATGATGTGGGTCTTGAGTGCTGAAACCCTGGGGGTGGTCTCCATTGAGTGGCGTTGATCCATGCTCTAACATTGTACCCGAGGGTTACTATTTCGAGAGTGAGTGTGATAAGAAGTGCCTGTGCGAGTCTAGAAGTTTGGAGGAGTACTTTGAGTGTTCAAGTGCCTGCTACAGGTCTAAGGTGGGGAGTATTCTGGACGACTATCCCGCTGATTAGCTCTGGTAGTAGGTTTTCATTATAAGCATGGTTGTGGAGGAACTTCTACCCATTACCATTCAACCCCTCCCCCACAATACCAAGGAGGGCTGTCGAGAACTCAACACAAGCATGAGAACCGAGGGGAGGCGTGATAAACGTTGATACACGACGATTACGATTAGTCTGTATCATCTACCAGGCCAGGTATTAAGCTGTAACCATCTTGAGCTCCCGAGTTTACAGAATTCATGGGGTTAAGTTTAAAGAGTGATGTCTAGAAGTAACCTATCTCCAGGTGTGATAGCATTGAGGGTTGCTGGTATAGATCCGGGTACGCGTAGCTTCGATGTCGTAGTCCTGGAGGATGGGAGGGTTGTTAGCGAGTATAGCTTTGATACGTTAACGATAGCTAGGAGCCCTGAGCGTCTCATCGACCTAGTTAAGTCTATTGATGTAGATGTGATAGTAGCTCCTTCGGGTTACGGTGTCCCCGTCACGTGGGGTCGCGATGTTGTTGATGCCAGGAGGTTCGCTTTAGAACTCCTACTCCTCTCAAAGCCATCGGATATGGGCTTCGACGATCTAGGGGTTAACGTCTACAAGGCTCTTGCCGAGATAGTTGTTGAGCTTTTGAGGGAGCTCCCTGATAGAACCCTCTTCATCCCATCAGTTATACTACTACCGACTGTACCATGGTTTAGGAAGGTTAACAAGATTGATATGGGGACTGCTGATAAACTTGCATCAACAGTGTTGGCCGTACACCAGTATAGCTTAAGGGAGTCCCTAGACTACGGCTCCATCAACCTCGTTGTAGTGGAGACGGGTTACGGTTATACCGGTGTAGTCTCCGTAAAGGAGGGTATCGTGGTTGACGGTATAGGTGGGACCTCCGCCTGTATAGGCCCTCTTACAGCTGGAGCCTTAGACCTAGAGGTTGTAGCTGGCGTTGGTAGATGGGGTAGATGGAGTATTCTCAGGGGAGGGCTAGTAGACATGGTTGGAGTGATCGACATCCACGAACTGGTTGCGGCGATAAGGGATGGTGATGAGAAAGCTAGGGTAGCCTTTGAAGCCTACGTAGAGTGTATCGCTAAGGATGTGAGTAGAGCTCTAGTCTCAACACCCAAAGCTGAGGTGGTAGTAGTTACCGGTAGAAACGCTAGGATCCCGGAGCTAAGGGAGGCTATAAGAGAGAGGGTTGATCTAGAAGTGGTAACCGTTGAAGGTCTACCTGGGGCAGGTAAGGCTAAGGAGTCTGCACAAGGCTACGCAATGATCGGCGATGGCATAGCAGGAGGCTTCTTCAGAGACATTGTAGATCATATGAGGATAGAGGGTGCATGTGGAACCGTAGCAGATTACATTGTACACCCGGAGGCACTAGGCTTAAGGGATAGAATTAGGGATCTCTACAGACGTCTAGTAGTCAAGCCTAGGTTCTGTAACAACCTATAGGGTTTGCTGGAGACAGTAACTTGTTGAAGGTGAGAGGTTTGAAGTTGCTTACATTCTCAACACAGGGTAGTAGGCCTAGACTCGGGGTACTCATAGACGATGGAAGGGTCTTAGACGTAGGGATGGCCTACAAGCTCCTCTTCGAAGCCAAACCTCCCAGGGTGCTCAGAGATATGAAGAGCTTGATTGCCAGCGGTGATATAGGGTTAAGGCTACTAGATCTTGTTAAATGCCAAGCTGTGAAGGCCGTAAGATCGAATGATGAGGTGGCAGAACTCTTATCGAAGAACGCTGTGCACCCACTGGAATCCATTAAATTCCACCCACCAATACCCAACCCCGAGAAGGCCCTCTTTGTAGCAGTCAACTACTGGAGTCATGCTAGAGAGATTGGAGTAGAACCCCCCGAGAAACCCTACTTCTTCATGAAACTTGGGAACACCCTGGTAGCACACCGGGATCCAGTTATAATACCGAGGACTGCTACTAAGCCTGATCACGAGGTTGAACTAGCGGTTATCATCGGCAAGGAGGGGAAGTACATTGACAGAGGTACCGCTATGAACTACGTGTTCGGCTACACTATAGTTAACGATGTGAGCTTAAGGGATAGACAGGCACCAATACCAAGACTAGGGATTAGATGGCTTCACGCTAAAAGCTTTGATACAGGAGCCCCCATAGGCCCCTGGGTTGTAACTAGGGATGAGATAGAGGACCCCCATAACCTTAGACTTGAGCTAAGGGTTAATGGTGAGGTGAGACAGGAGGGGAGTACAGGTGATATGATATTCAAGATACCCGAGCTACTAGAAACCGCCTCTGATGGTGTTACACTAAAACCTGGTGATGTGATAGCTACAGGGACTCCACAGGGTGTAGGGGCTGCTACAGGGAGGTTTCTAAGAGATGGGGATGTCATGTCAGCTAGCATAGAGAGGATTGGAGTGCTGGTTAACACTGTAGTCTTCGAACGTTAGTATTCGTATGTGAAGATTTATAAGTATAGCTTATTGTACATTCGATTTGGAGGTTGAGGGTTTTGCGTAAGATCCAGATGGATAAGCCTATTGTGGAGATTGATGGGGATGAGATGGCTAGGGTTATGTGGGGTTGGGTTAAGGAGAAGCTAATCCTCCCCTATGTTGATTTAAAGGTTGAATACTACGACCTCCATGTCAAGGTTAGAGACGAGACTGATGACAGGGTTACTATTGAGGCAGCCGAGGCGGTGAAAAGACTTGGTGTTGGGGTGAAGTGTGCTACCATAACCCCTGATGCTGAGAGGGTTAAAGAGTATAATCTTAAGAAGGCTTGGAGGAGTCCTAATGCTACCATAAGGGAGGCTCTCGACGGCACGATATTCAGAGCCCCCATCCTCTTAAAGAATGTTGTGCCAGCTGTTAGGTTCTGGAGGAAGCCTATAGTTGTTGCTAGGCACGCCTACGGGGATATCTACTCGGGTGTCGGCATTAAGTTCGACGAGCCCGGGGAGGCTGAGCTAGTATACAGGTCTATTTCAGGTAAAGAGATTAGGGTTAAACTTCCAAGGCTGGAGGGGCCTGGTGTTATACAAGCGTACCATAACCTCGACGAATCTATTAGGAGCTTCGCTAGAGCGTCATTCAAGTACGGTCTAATTAACAGGCTTGACGTCTGGTTTGGAGCTAAGGATACGATATCGAAGGTTTACGATGCACGGTTCAAAGAGATATTCCAGGAGGTTTACGAGAGCGAGTTCAAGGAGGATTTTGAGAGATTAGGGTTGAGGTACGAGTACTACCTGATAGATGACGCCTACGCTAGAGCTATTAGAAGTGAGGGTGGATTCGTGTGGGCAACAAAGAACTTCGATGGAGACGTGATATCGGATCTCGTAGCATCAGCCTTCGGAGGGAGCTTAGCGCTAATGACATCGGAGTTATTCTCGCCACATGGCTACTACCTATCGGAAGCTGCACACGGAACTGTTAGAAGACACTACTATAGGTGGCTTAAGGGGGAGAAGACGTCGACGAACCCTGTAGGAGTGATATTCGCCTGGACTAGGGGTCTAAGGGAGAGGGGTAGACGTGATGGAAACCAAGAGCTAATGATGTTCGCTGAGACACTAGAGGAGGCCGTTAAACACACGATAGAGGAGGATAGGGTGATGACACAGGATGTAGCGAAGGTAGCAGAGCCCCCGGTAAACGCTATAGTAACAACGGAGGAGTTCATAGAGGCTGTCAAAAGAAACCTTGACAGGCTGTTGGAGAAGAGGCTAAAGTGGAGCACTTAAAGAGCTTAAGAACCCTTAGTGGGTGTAAGGAGCCCCTTCCGAACTCACATTATTTTTTTATGTTATGTGTAGTAACCGGGCTCCCATTCCTAAGAGAGTAGGGGGATGAGGTTCTCTTATAAGGTGTTCTCAACTTCTAGTTCAAGGTGCTAGCTAGTTTGCCTGTTAACGGTGTGAGGGTGTCGAACCTAGTATACTATGCTATTCTAGGGGTTGCTGTTGTCAACGTATCAACAGCCTCCATTCTAGTTAGACTTGCTGGCGGTGAGGGGGTTCACGGGTTTGCCGTTGCAGCTTGGAGGCTGGCTCTCTCATCTATTCTAACCTGGATTCTCCTCTTGCTTCTAGGTGGGAGCAGTCTAGCTAGGCTCCTCTCCAGGCCTAGGGATCTAGCTCTAATGTCTATGTCTGGTATTGCCCTAGCCTTACACTTCATGCTTTGGATGCATAGTCTAGCTCATATTAATGTCGCTGCTAGCGTTACCATTGTTGATAGCTACCCGGCTCTCCTAGCCATCGTTGGGAGGTTTATACTGGGTGAGAGGTACTCTGTAGCCCAGTACCTTGGAAGCATGGTAGCCTTCATGGGCGTCATAGGACTATCCCTTGTATCGTACACTGGGGATCTCGCACCTCCAGGCGGTGACCCGGTGCTCGGGGCTCTCCTAGCATTCGGTGGCATGCTAGCTGTCTCAGCTTACTTCACCATAGGTAGGGTTATGAGGGCTAGGTATACTACGTTAGAGTACACAGCCATAGTGTACACTGTAGGAGCTCTAACAGCCATACCCTTAACAGTGCTAGCTGGCATCAACATGGTAAACCTAACGCTTAAAGCTTGGACGTTCATAGTACTTGTAACCCTCATACCGATGCTTGGAGGCCACACACTCATAAATTATGTTATAGGGAGACTGAGCCTTCTAGCAACAACAGTACCAGTCCTAGGAGAGCCTGTGGGAGCCACACTACTAGCACTCTTACTCCTAGGAGAGCCTGTGAGCCAGGAGGTAGCAATCTTCATGGCTTTAACGCTCTCAGGGATACTAATGGTCTTGGTTTGGGAGGAGCGGAGGAAGTTCGAGGGAAGGCCTCCAACCTCCTAGGACTTAAACGTTAACCAGCTCTAATGCAGGTGTTGAGGGATGAAGTTTAAATAGTGGTAGCTGAGCTACCTAGCTTGGGTCTAGTGCTTTGAGCAACAAGATTTCCTCCGTTATACTTGCAGGTGGCGAGGGTAGGAGGTTTAGGCCTCTAACGTACTACATACCCAAGCCCATGATACCCGTTGGTTCTAGCGAGAGGCCTATACTCGAGTTCATAGTGAGGTGGCTGTCGAGGTGGGGTGTGAGGGATATCCTGGTCCTCATAGGCTACAGGTGGAGGCAGGTTGTAAACTACTTCGGTGACGGTTCCAGGTTTAATGTTAGGATGAGGTATGTTGTCGACAAGCCCCCCTACTCTAACACTGGAGGTGCTCTAAGGAGAGCCCTAGACCTAGGGCTCCTAGATGAGTATGAGGATGTACTGATATGGTATGGTGATATACTGGCCCCCCTGAACGTGAAGGAGCTAATCGATGTTCATAGATCCAGCGGAGCCGATGTAACGCTAGTTCTAACGCAAGCCTACAGGGTCCCCGTTGGTATAGCAACTGTAGATGCTGATGGTAGAGTTGTGGAGTTGAGCGAGAAGCCGGAGCTCAGGTTAAACGCGACGATAGGAATTCTAATGTTGAAGGTTAATAGTGCTAAGAGAGCCGTGGAGAGCCTGAACTTAGGCTACGACTTCGACATAATGGGTGACATGATACCAGGTATGATCAGCATGGGGTTTAACGTTAGATCCTACATACACGATAAGTTCTGGTACGATGTTGGTAGTATTGAGAGGTACGAGAAACTAGACCATGGGAAACTTGAAGAGCTCCTAGGGTTAGCAGGTGAAACCCTAGACTATGTTATCCAATAGCTGTGCACTTACCTAATTCGACTATTGTCGAGTTTAGATAGATACACCACTATTTAATTCCCCTGGGTAACTAGAATAGTGGTGGTAGCTTGAGGAACGTATATATTGTTGATGGTGTGAGAACCCCCATAGGCAGGTTTGGTAGGAGTTTAAAGGATTTTACTGCTGTTGATCTAGCCGCCTATGCTATAAAAGGTCTCCTCAACAGAACCGGAATCCCACCCTCCTCTGTGGAACTCGTAGTCCTAGGTCATGTTATAAGAGCTGGGACTGGTATGAACACAGCTAGACAGGCTGCCCTAAAGGCCGGTATACCTCAGAACATTGACTCTATGAACGTTGACATGGTGTGCGCTAGCGGTATGGCGGCTATTATCACGGGGGCTATGTATATCGCCGGTGGCTCCTACGATGTTGTCATCGCTGGCGGTATGGAGTCTATGAGTAACTCCCCCTTCATAATACCAGCCTCCTACAGGTGGGGTGTTCGCCATTTCATCCTGAACAGGGGTAGGGGTGAGGTCTACGATGCTATGGTCTACGATGGTCTCCTAGACCCGCTTCTAGGCTATACTATGGGTGAGGAGGCTGATATGACTGCTAGGAAGTACGAGGCACCTAGAGAGGAGCTGGATTGGATAGCCTTCGAGAGCCACATGAGAGCTGCTTTAGCCTGGAAGCTTGGGGTTATGAGGAGGTATGTGATTCCAGTAGTGAGGGATGAAAAGGTTATCCTAGACTACGATGA
>JAPYWV010000115.1 GCA_028276165.1 Acidilobaceae archaeon | reverse complement strand
TACATACAGGCAAACGAGGTAATACACGAGAAAAGCTGGGAGTATTTGAGAAGCATACCAGAAATATGGCCTGTGGCTCTCACATTCAGCCTTCCATTCCTACTACTCTACAGGACACTGAGATTCCACGAGCAGTACAGGTTGAGGATGGCTAGGAGGCTACCATTCATAGAGGCTATATACGATGCTTGGGCTCTAGGGCTTAAGAGGACGTTCATGGTGAAGGAGCTACTCAAGGCGGCAATCAACCCAATGTACATGGCTAGGATACTGTACAAGGGGCTACACAGGATATACGCTGACACAGGGGGGATACCGAAGTACACTGTGCCAGTGATACCACCAAAACCAGTGTACAGGTACCAAGCAGTATACCCACTAGACCCGATAAACAAGGCGATAGAAAGAGCTAGGACGTGGGGGCAGTACACGGAAGCCCTAGAAGCAAGGAGGAGGGAGATACTGGAGAAGTGCAAAGACAAGAGGAGGGTGATGGAGGAGATACTAGAGGAAGCTAGAAGGACTATGAGATCGAGAGGACACCAGGTACCAGTATACCCACCAAGCCTAAGAGAGGAGCCAGTAGAAGAACACCCAAAGATAATGCAAGAGCTGTTAAGGGACAACGAGAACTGTAGCTATCATGTGAGAGAAGAGCTATACAGTATAGTGAGGGAGATGAGATAGACTTGAAGGTGAGTGTTGCTATTGCTACCTACAGAAGGGCTTGGGCACTTCCATACTCCTTGTCAAGCATAGCTAGTCAGACTAGAAAGCCGGATGAAGTGATCATCGTGCTTAAACCATCTGGAGATGGAAGTGAGGAGGTGATATCAAAATTCTCCTCACAACTGCCAATTAAACTGGTGGTTCAAGGGAAGGGTAACCTTGCTCAAGCTTATCAAATGGCTATAGACAGTGCTTCAGGGGACATAATACTGTTTATAGATGACGATGCTGTAGCTGAGGAAAGGTGGGTGGAGAAGTACGTAGAACTCTTTGAATCCCTCCCAGATGCAGGTGGTATAAGCGGTCCGATATACATTGCATACCTTGATAATAATGGTATGTTGGTTAAGACTCAGCTCTATTCGTTTACCAAATCTCCAAGGATTTCCTTTTTCAGGAGACCCCTTCCAGAACTTTCTGATTATGTAGTGTGGTTATCAGTATCAGGGTTTGGAGGCTCGAGGAAAGTTCCCAAGGGAGGGTGTATTCAAGTCCATCGGATTTGTTGGTGCTAATATGGGCTTCAGAAGGGAGGCTATAGTTGACTGTCCCATAGCGATGCTTTATGGAAGAAGTAGGAAAGCTTTCGGCTTTGAGTGGATATTAGCGTACCACGCTAAAAGAAAAGGATTTAATTCCTATGGAGTGCAAGGATCTAAGGGACCAGCAGTATGGCATATAGCGCATAGCCAGTCAGTTACCAGGGGTAAGGGATTTTGGCACGAATTCTGGTTGCATTATGACAGGGTGTCTACCTACTGGAGATTAAAGGTTCTTGGAGCGAGAGTTTCGCTCTTCGCACACATAATAGGATGTTTTGTTATGTTACGAAAAGAAACTCCAACACGGTTACTGGCAACATTATATGCTTGGTTAGTGAGGTATTAACTTTTCCCATTTTCATTTCATTTCGGATATCATCCTATAAAGTTCCTCTCTGATGTAGTATGTTTTACGCTCTTTATCTAATATTAGCTCCCTCATTATCTTAGGGTGCTCCTCTACTGGGATCTTTAGCATGTGATCGGGGTAGAGGGGTGGTGGTACCCCTGACTTCCATATATCAGCTCTCATCATATCCAGTACTCTCCTAGCTATTTTATCTTGATCCCCCTCCTTTGATGCTAGGGCTTCCAGCTCCCGGATTTGCTTTTCTACGCTGGCAATACTAGGATCTTTCTTCCAGAATTCTAGCCTCCCACGCATCTTCCGGATATAGTCTAGGGGGTAGACGACAGCGTATCTGAATATCGGTCTAGGTAGGACTACGGGGATAGAGTACTTTGGTGATCCCTTCTTGTAAGCGTATATGCTATGCAACCCCCTGTAGATTATCCGTGCGAAGTAGTAAGGGTTAACTAAAGCCTTAAGGAACTCCTTCAACATGAAAGTCTTCTTAAGCCCTAGGGTGAAAGCATCAGCTTCAGCCTCAAGTATCCCGATATTCCTACCCATCCTAAGCCTGTAAGTTTCACCAAACCATAGATCCCTAACAAGCCACCAGAAGGGTAGAGAGAACGTCCAAGTCACAGGCCATATTTCTGGTATGCTTCTCAAATACTCCCAGCTTTTCTCGTGTATTACCTCGTTTGCCTGTATGTATAGTATGTATTCTCCCCTGCACTTCTGCATCAACCTGTTTGTCGCCCATCTTAGGTCGTGTGCGAACCCCTTCCCGGGCCACGGGTCTACGTACACCTTTATCTTCGGGTTTAACTGCTCCAGCTTCTTTAGAACCTCTAGTGTCCCGTCCGTCGACCCCCCATCTCCTACGATCATCTCATCGCATACTGGTAGTGCTTGCGCTATAGCCTCAACAAATGGGTAACCCTGGCTCAGAGTGTTCCTAACAATCATGAAGCACGATATCCTAGGCTTCACCAACACAAACCCTCCGTCTACGAGTTCCACAGCTTCTAGTATTTAAAGGCTTCTAGGTCATCTGCCCACTTTTAAGAAATAAATAGTTTTTATAATGTTGATGATCTACTACCTTTGCTAACTTGTATCCTAAGGCTTGTAAGTGGCTAATTATCCATGTGTTCTCAGGCCATATCTCTATGAGTATTGCTCTAGCTTTTCTTAGTGTCCTTTCAGCCCCCTTTATTACCAGCCCTTCGGCCCCCTCAACATCTATTTTTACGAAGTCGACCGTGTCCAGGCCCGCCTCATCCACTATATTGTCTAGAGTGTCAGTTTCAACGTCTATTTCAAGAGCTTCCTTGAAGCTCCACACTATTGATGCTGTTGTGGGTATGTGCCCTCTCCTAGCCGGTCTAGGTATCCTGAGCTTAACCACCCCCCTCTTATCGCTCGCAGCCTTAGGTACAACGATTGTGTTATGACAGTTGTTTAATGCAATGTTAGTTTTCAAGTAAGCTAATGCCATAGGGTTGGGCTCTACGGCTAGAACTTTCTTAGCATGCTTGCAGGCATACACCGTGTAGAGGCCCTGGTAAGCTCCTACATCTACGAACACTGTATCCTTGTCTATGAGGTTTGGTAGTATGTGCTCGACCTCGTAGACCTCCTGGAATAGCAGGTTGATATTGCGTGCGTGCGTGCGTGCAGAACAATCCATACCTTGAGCTTACAACTAGAAATGGTGGTAGCACATCATAGTAGCTCGCCCTGCCCAGGCTGGCAAGCCATCTTATTGGTGCTGTGTAGAACGCGGCTGCCTGTCTTGCCCCTAGTGGTTTCACGGTCTTCATCAGCCTTAGAACGTTGAGTAACGGGTATAGCTTCCTCATCTTCCTAGCTACCATCATCTCTAGCTTCGCCTCCCGCCTAGCACCTCCTCTACTACAGTTACCATGCCCTTGGTAAACCTTTCTGGGGAGAATCTCTCAACGTGCTCTCTCGGGGCTCCTAGTGGTTTCTCTAAGGCTTTCTCCACGGCCTCAGCTATCTCCTTTGGCTCGGGCCTCCTGTAGCCGTAGCAGTACTCCCCGTTGTTGCACACATCAGTCCACGTCCCGCTCTTCTCAGGCACTACCGGTGTCATCCCGGCTGCTAGAGCCTCTAGGGGTGATATCCCGAAGTGTTCTCCAACCATAGTGTGCAGGTAGACTGTACACTTTGACAGGATGAGGTTTTTAACGTGAGCTGGTATGTTAGCCTTCACCACAACGTTACCCGGGGCCTTGGATCTAACCCACTGGTAGTACGCCCTGGAGGCTCTACCGTAGACCCCGCCCGCCACT
>JAPYWV010000053.1 GCA_028276165.1 Acidilobaceae archaeon | reverse complement strand
TCCCCCCAGGCCTGGTTACCCTCACCATCTCTCTTAGAGCAACAACTAGATCCTCCACGTTCCTAAGGCAGAACGCCATTGTAACACAGTCGAAGACATCATCCTTGAAAGGTAGGCTTAAAGCGTCACCCTCAACTAGTACAGTTAAACCCGTGTAGGAGCCCCCATCAAGCCTGGAGCGTGCCACTTGGAGCATTCTGTGCGAGAAGTCTAGAGCGTAAACCCTACCACCAGGTTTTACAAGCTTAGCTAGCTCTAAAGCTAGCATGCCCGAGCCCGTGCAGACGTCAAGGCATAGACTCCCGCTGGATACACTACACAACTGTGCCGCCTTCCTCCTCCACACGTTGTCAAAGCCTAAGCTCATCACCTTATTCATTAAATCATACCTCAAGCTAATCTTGTCAAACATACCCCTAACATAGAACCCCTTACCCTCGAACTTCAACTAGCTAAACCCGCTGTTGAACATACGTACTTTGGGTTAAAAGCTTACCCTTTGCCTCCGAGAGGAGATTGTATAGTGTTAGCGTTAGCAGTGCTACTAGCAATAGATTCCTCACCATAGCTATCCTCTGCGTCACCCCCTCAAGGGTCCACGGGTTACCGTGGCCTAGCTCTTCGAAGAACGATACTATTATGAGGCTGTTAGCCGTATCTGCAATAGCGTATGCTAGGAGCGCTGGCCCGTTCAACGCCATTACAGCTATGGGTGTTATCATGAGCATCATCTGTGGTGTGAACACGTAGTTAAACACTATGGGGGTTGCTGTTGAGGCGAAGAGGAGCTCTGGGAGCCTCCTAGCACCTGTGGTAGACGCTACTAGTACAACTGCAACCACGAACCCTATGGTGAACGCTGCTAAGATCTTGTGGAGGGGGCTCCATATGTCTCTTACAAGTAGCATGTATACACAGTTCTCACAATACCAGCCCGCATGGTGGTCTACGAACTCCATGAAACCTCGTGGTGAGATGAGGTATAAGAGTGCGTAGGGCCCAGCTCCGGCTAGCAGGAATGCTAGGGTATACTCCATGAAACCCCTTCTATCCCTTAAAGCTAGCATTAACGCCAAGATAAGCCCTGTTAGGGCCGTGAGTAGCTTTGTTGAAACGGAGAGCCCTGCAGCGAGCCCAGCTAACCTGTAATCCCTCCTGTTGTAGAGGTATATGCTGGCTACGAGGAAGAAGGCTGCAATAGCATCCCAGTTGTACACCATGTAGACTGTGGTAGATGGTAGGAGTGGTACTAGGAGAGCCCTCCACAACCCAACCCCCTGGACTTCGAGGAGGCGGGCTACGAGGATTACCGTTAGGAGGAAGGCTAGGGATAGTGTGAGAGCTTGAACCCTATAGTGGATGGATAGCACTCCCTCTACAAGCTCACTGTAGTCCCCTGGGCTGTAGACCTTAGGGAGGCCTACCATTATACCGGTGCAGGTTGAGATGAGGAAGAGAACACCTACAACAGGGGGGTACTCGAACCTGTAGTCGACGTAGGGTATAGGGCATAGCCTATACCCACCCCTGAGGGCCTCAAGTTTATCAACGTTAAACCAGAGACTGCTATCACCAGGGTTGAATCGTACGTTGAAAACACCGTGGACAACATCACTGTACTTAAGACCGGGTTGAAGTGCGGGAGCCCGGGGGTCGTGGAGGTAGTATGATGCAAACGCTGATATAATAGACGTTATTAGCAGGATTACCAGTAACCTCGCTGTCAACCTACACCCTCACTAGGCTGGTGTAGGATGAAGTTTAAAACACTCTAGCCGACAACCCGGTGCAAGCGTGCCCAGAGGGCTATTGAGTGAGCCGTACACCCCACTATAGCTACATGCATTATAGTGCAGTATAGGCATAGAGCTCCGGCCACCACTAACTCCAGGTATACCAGGTATGGTATCACGCTCAACCCTGCTATAGAGAGTGCCATGTAGACCACTAGTAGCTCCCATCTCGCATAGACCGCGCCTAGAACTGCTGTGGTGAGGAGTGCTAGGAAGTATAGTGGAGCAACCTCGGATAGGTGGACCCCTAGAAACCTGGCTTGTGGTATAACGTAGACCCTAGAGCAGTCTAACACGCTAACAATACTAGGACATAGGGAGCCTCCGCTCCTGAAGTCAAGGTATCCTAGGATGGATGCAACGAGCCCCACAACTGGAAGGAGGAGAAATAGTGTGATCCAACCGGTCCTCATATCAACCCTCTTCTGGCATCCTACCAGTAGGCCCGTGTTCTAGGTAGTAGTCTGGGTTCCTCTCAAAAGCTCTTCTACAAGCATCGCTACAGAAGTAGTACACCTTACCCTTATACACCGTCTTAAACCTAGTTCCAGTCGAGACCTCCATACCGCAAACAATGTCTACGGGCATTGGGGAGGTTCACCTATACTAGTGTTTGTGAGGCCTCCTCTGCAACCTGCTTACATAGTACTCTGGGTCGCTCTTAAACTCCTCAAGGCAGTCTTCGCAGCAGAAGTAGTAGGTTACACCCTTATACTCGAACTTATAGGGTGCAGTCTCCGGGACCTCCATACCGCAAACAGGGTCTTTTGGCATGTATAACACCAAGGTTAGTGGGTACTCTAACACTTAAATCCACAAGTTTATACAAGCTAACTTGTCGAAGGTTGGGGGGATATCGTGGAGGTTACAGCTTTTATAGCCTCCGGTACCTTGATCGGCATGATTATGTAGGGTGTTAGGAGCTCTGGTCTCAGGAGCTCCCTTAGTAGTACGTCTCTCGGGATGCTAGCCTCCTCTAGGTACCCTTTCAGCATCTCCTCTGGTAGGCTTACAGCTACGCCCATTAGATGGGAGTAGGCTATAACGGTTACAATGTCCCATGCTATCCTTCTAGGCGTAGCCCTCCTAGCCTGCTCTAGGTCTACGATAGCCACACCATCCCTTGATATCATGAAGTTGCTTGGGTTAGCGTCTCCCAGCACGTACCCTAGGTTGTGTACCCTAGCTAGAGCTCTCCCAGCCTCCCTCCAAGCCCTCGGATCCCTGATATCTAGGACAGGCCTACCAGCTATGTACTCTTTAACAGCTACAACCCTCCCCCCGCTAACGTTCAGCGATAGCATTCTAGGGGTTCTCACAGCCCTCCTCAGTATCCTAGAGTACATAAGCTCCGTTGCAGCCCTACTCCTAGGATCCCTTTGAAACCTAGATGTGGGGGCTGATGCTAGGAATGCTGGGATCCACTTGAGGGACGAAGCTGTATAATCTTTAACTGCAACCACCCCACGAGGCCCCCTACATAGTATTATCGAGTGTATCAAGCTAACCCTACTACACTCCACACCATCCCCCACGTAAGGGGATGCTAGCTCCTCGTACCCCAGCCCATCTAAGCTTAAGGTGCCCTCAGGAATCCTAACTAGAGCCCAGGGGTTCTCCAGTAGGGGGGCTTCACTTAGATCACACCCCCTCCCACCCCATAGCCTAAGCTGAACCCTAACAGGGGAGCCTGTAGCCCCCCAGACGCTGGTCCTCCTAGCGTAGGAGAGAGCTTCCAAGCCTAGGTTTTCAAGAGCTTCAACGTAGATATCACAGTATAGGTCTAGGAGCTTCCTCATCCTAAGCAGGGGGTAGACTTCGGGTCTTACAATTGACACCCTAGCTATGGGGCCTAGCACGCCCTTAAGCCATCTGGACTCCTCAGCTACAACCCTCGACCTGTAGGCGTCAACCAAGCGGGATAGACGGGGGCTGGCTTTAACCACCGGGGCTAGTAGGATGCCCGCAATACTATCACCTAGCAAGCCGTACACTGCATCCAGTTCTAGCAACCTCCTGGGCACGATGAGGTTGAAGCCGTCGAATGAAGGTTTGAAAACACCACCCCTAGCAATAACCCTGAAGTTGTAGCCCTCAACTACCTCCTCCAAACAACAAACCCCCTTCCATCCCTAACCTCGATAACCCTATGGTAGGGGATACTTCTACCGTCATCCAGCTCTAAAGCCCACCTACCCACATTGACAACCCTAGAAAGCTTTATGTAGATAACCCTCTCCCCAACACCACCCTCCCTATGGATAACCCCAATCTCATGGTCATCAGCTCCAGCTAGTTTAAACCTAAGGATAGCCTGTCTTATCAAACTCCTCCTTCTAGCCAGAGCCCTCCCCGGGGGCATTGTTCTAGTGTTGAACTTAAAATACTATATTGATGTGTTAAAAGGTTGGATAGCGTAGGTCGTATGGGGTGCTCTAGGTTGGAGTGCGTATTCTGTAGGATTGTGAGGGGTGAGGAGGAGAGCTACACTTTATACAAGGGTAACGGGGTCCAAGTGATACTCGACAAGTACCCCGTTAGCAAGGGACACCTACTCGTTCTAAGTGAGGAGCACTATGAGGGTGTACAGGAGGCCCCTCCAGAGGTTCTAGCTAGGGTTTGGGTTGTAGCTTCAGCTCTAGCTAGGATATACAGGGTTCACCTAGGAGCTCCAGGTGTTAACATTGTAACAAACTCGGGTGCAACAGCAGGCCAGGTTATATTCCACTTCCACGTCCACGTTATACCTAGGTGGTCTCAGGTTAGAGGATTCTGGTCTGGTAGGCATGAGCTTGACAGGAGGGAGGCTGAGGAGGTTGTTGGCATGCTTAAACCACATATTACACTAGTGGAGGAGTACTTGATCTCACTAGGGCTCACCGAACCCTAGAATCCCACCATTATATTCTACACTTATGGATAGCAATCCTTATATATGGTAACCTTTGAAATATACTATGGGGGTCGGCTTTGAGGTTCCTTAGGTGCCAGAGCATACCACCCCCTACGGGTAAGAGGGTAGCTATTATAGGTGCGGGCCCTGCCGGTCTCGGAGCTGCAGGTGTTTTAAGGTGTCGTGGTCACGATGTTGTTGTATTCGATATGCTCCCAGAAGCTGGGGGTATGATGTTCTTCGGGATACCAGATGATAGGATTAACAAGGAGAGGATTAGGGCTTCGATCAGGGAGCTCATGGATGCTGGTGTTAAGTTCGTCCTCAACACTAAGGTTGGTAGGGATATCCCGTTGGGTAAGATAATAGAGTCGTTCGATGCAGTCCTCATAGCTACAGGTACCTGGAGGACTAGGAGGCTTGATGTGCCAGGCGAGGATCTACCATGGGTTCTGAATGCTGCTGAGTGGCTTGTAGAAGTCCATATGGCCCGTTACGGTCACATACCGTGGAGTGACGTTGTTAAACCAAAGGGTAGAATCCTCATTGTAGGGGCTGGCCTCACCGCAGTTGATATTGCAACTGTACTCCTAACATACCCTGAGTTTAGGGGTGGTGTAGAGGAGGTTGTTCTAAGCTATAGGAGGACTAGGGAGCTAGCCCCCATGAGGCTCTCGGAGTTCGAGAGGATTGAGAAGCTTGGTGTTAAAGTGTGGGAGTTAACACAACCGGTAGAGTTCAAGGAGAGGGATGGTGTTAGGAGAGTCAGGTTTACCAGGATGAAGCTTGAGGCTACACCCGGGGAGAAGAGGCCTAGGCCGAAGCCCATACCAGGCTCTGAGTTCGAAGAGGTTTTCGACTACGTGTTTAAGGCTATAGGGGAGGAGCCAACACCCCCATTCGAACCCGGGGAGTATGGGATAGAGTTGAACCCAGACGGGACTATTAAGACGAACGAGTACTTCATGACGACAAGGGAGAAGGTATTCGCTGCAGGCGATGTAAGGCACGGGCCGAGCCTGATAGGCCCAGCACTTAAATCGGGTCTCGACGCAGCACAGAGGATACACGAGTACCTAACAGGACTACTACAGTGGAGTAAGCCGTGAAACTAGCCTAGCAAACCCTTTAGGTCAACAAAACACCTCCTAGAAACCCTCCCGTCCTCAAAGGAGACACCCTCAAACTCCAAAAGCCTCCTCTTAAACCTAACACCACCAAAACCACTATAACCACCAATACCACCATCAGATCTAACAACCCTATGACAAGGGGTTACTATGGGGTTACTATTGAGAGATAGTATGAAGCCGATGAAACGAGGGCTTACACCGAGAAGCCTAGCTATGCTACCATACGATACGACATAACCAGGAGGAACGAGGTTCAATAGGGCACCAACAACCTCAACGTAGTCAGCCAGACGAGCCCTCCTAACACCACCCCCCTCTACAACCAACAACACAAACCCCACCCGGGACGCAAATAGAGTTACCTGTAAAGGTTCACCTGGTAGCTAAGCAGAGGTTAGTAGACGGTAGTTGGTAGAGCCCCAGCCCCGGCTTAGGGGCCCTGCGGGGCCTCGCGGACCCCACGGAGCCCCTAACGCGGCCGGCTTAACTTCCGGGTTCGATATGAGTCCGGGTGTTGCCCGGCCGCTATGGCCGGGCTGGGGCACTTTAGTATAATGTTAGCGGGGGCTTTTAAATCTTATGCTATGTTCTCGTTATCAGCCTCCCGATCTCAACCATTTTCTCTGCTACTTCTACTGCTGTTCTCCCGAAGATTTTCGTTATTGGCTCTTTTCCGTGTGCTCCGTAGTCGTAGACTACATCTGGTACCCTTCCCCCTACTCTTTCTATTGCTGTTCTTACACCCCATGGTATTGTTGCCCCCTCTACTCTCCTCACCTCCTCTGGCTCCTCTCTTCTATCATAGTAGCTCCATGTTAGCCCTAGTTTGTTTACAGCATCCTCTACGTCCTTGTCGTATCTAATGTTTGCTGCTGCTCTAACCTCCGGGTCGTACTCCATTGCTGTTAGTACAGCTCTAGCCATGTGCCTTGATGCTCCGAACTCCGGTTTACCTGGTATCACTATCCTATCCTTGAACCTCCCTATCCTGCCTGGCACCCCTGCTACGTCTAGTGGTGTTCTAGCGTAAGGTTTGGGGAGTGCCATTACTATGTTTGTTTGAACCTCTGGTATGAGGTCTACGATGTACCTGGAGTTCTCCCTTAGGATCTCTAGTGCCTTCTCCAGCTCAACTAGCACGTTATACCTCTCAGCTGGTATCATGACCCACGCTACCGGGTTTACAGGACCATGGCCTCCCCCAATCTCCAAGCCGTAGTCCACAGCCATTGTTATAAACTCCTTTGCAACCCTAACAGCTTCAACAACACCCCTACCTTTAGCCAGACCAGCTGCTATGGCCGCTGAGAAAGCACACCCGGTCCCATGATCTGTCACCCTGTTAATCCTCCTAGCTTTAAACTCATGGTACTCCCCATTGTAGTAGAGTACATCGACGGAGAGCTCCCCCTCCAGGTGCCCACCTTTAACAACAGCAGCTTTAGCCCCAAGCTCCTCCACTATAACCCTAGCAGCCTCCCTAGCATCCCTAACGCTAGCTATCCTCAAACCAGTGATCTTCTCAGCCTCCATCCTATTAGGTGTTATAACAGTAGCCCTGGGCACAAGCTCCCTGATAAGGGTTTCAACAGCATCCTCCCTGAGTAGAGGGGCTCCACTCTTAGCAATCATAACAGGGTCTACGACTAGAGGGAACCCAAACCTATCAACAGCCTTAGCGACAACCCTTATGATATCACTATTGCTAAGCATACCAGTCTTAGCAGCATCTACGCCCAAATCATCGAAGACAACCTCGATCTGAGCATAGACCATCTCAGGTGGTAGATCGTAGATAGCCCTAACCTCCCTGGTATTCTGAGCAGTAATACTTGTTATAGCGGACATGCCGTGAACACCCATAACAGCGAAGGTCTTAAGATCAGCTTGAATACCAGCACCACCACCACTATCACTACCAGCAATGGTCAAAGCCGTAGGCAAAACCTTACGCTTAGAGGTGCTCACAAGCAACACCCCTACAGGGGGTATCAAAACTAAGTTTATATACCACGATAATACCGGGTTATAGCTGGGATTCTAGCCTTCAACCCCACCCATACCACGTCCCACAGAGATTCCGTAGTTAACGTTACATATAAATATATACTGTTTGGCGTTAAACTATTATAAGGGGGTGCACATGCTGGAAAGTCCCGCCCTAGCCGTTAGGGAGATGCCCCTTTGCGGGGTTAAGTTTAGAGAGCTCCATCTAGATGAAGGCTTGGTCGTTATTAGAGGTGCCTGTAGAGGTGATAGGGATAGGTTGATTAAATTCTATGAGTCGCTTGACAGCGAAACCGTCTATGAGAGGTTCTACCATGTTATTAGAGACTTTAGCTCATACGTTGACTCCCTGATAGAGGGTGGGGCTCTGGTTGTTGTGGCTGAGCTCAACGGTGTCATCATCGGTGTTGCTGAGGCCGTAGCATGTAGGGAGGATTACGCTGAGGTTGGTGTTGTTATAGCTAGAGAGTTTAGGGGTAGGGGTTTGGGCACGGCTCTTTGCTCTAGCCTAGGTGATGCTTGTAGAGTTGCCGGGATTAAGGGTTTAGTAGCTTATGCTAGGAGGTATAACGTGCCTGTCCTCAATATAGCTAGGAGGCTTGGAGCCACCATTAAGAGGGGGCCTGAGCCCGATCTCGTAACAATCGAGGTTTGCTTGGAGGGTTAAGGTTTATAAGTGTAACTCCTAGATTGTGGTCTTGGTGTAGCTTTTGGCTAGGGTTTTGTCCAGGTATAGGTTTCTGGTTGAAGCTCTTGGTTTAAGGCAGCTCGATGTGTATAGGGTTAGGGAGGGTGGTAGGGAGGTTGACATACTGAGGGTTTACGATCCTTCTACGAATAAAGTTGTTATCGTTAACCTCGGGGCGCTGAGGGAGTCTCTTGACCAGAGGGAGTTCCTGGATAGGCTTTTGAAGGGCCTAGCTGAGGCTGGGGTTAGGGTTAGTGAGAAGAGGTTATCCAGGATACTATCTCAGAGGTAGTGTTCTGGGTAGGGTGGCCTCCCATTGGTTTCAGCTAGGGTTCTCGGGTTAACCTTCATAATCCTAGGGGTACTAGGTGGTGTTGGCTACGCCTACCTAGTACTCTACACGAGCGAGGAGGTAGCCTTACTAGTACTAAGGGTTACAGCCGCTGTGGTAGCCTTGGTTACCGGGTCGCTGGTAGCAGGTGTTGGTATCGCACTTGTACTTGGATGGAGGGAGTTTGAGGAGGCTAAGAGCAGGCTGTTACGGAGCTGACGGTAGATTTAAATAGCTGTGAATACCCGGTGTAATGGTGCTGGGTGAGCTGTCGAAGACCGTGTGGGAGGTTGCCACAGTTCTATGGCCAAACAGTAGGTGTTTAAGCTTCGGGGGAGGGGAGGGGTTAACGGGTACAGCCCCCATTGATCCGCACTACGGTGAGGGGGGCTGTGGTTGCCGAGCATAGATGGGAGCCCCATGGCGTTAGGGCTCGACCGGGGCCCATGAGGTGTGGGTGAAGCAAGTGAACCCACACAGAGGCCCAACCCCGCTAACGGGAATACCGTTAGCGGGGAAACGCTTAGGGCTAGTTAGCTTTAAAGGGTTTCGTTCTAGGATTAAACCTGGTGATCAGGTTGAGTGTTGAAGCTAGACAATACAGGCTTGTCTTAAGGAACACTGCTAGGGGGCCCTCGCTACAGCTTAGGGTTGCACCACCCGAGGCTAGGGAGGTTATCCTGGTTAAGATGGGGGGGAAGGGGGTTAGGGAGCTCTTCGATAGCATGGTGGAGGTTCTAAGGAAGTATGGTTACATAGAGGAGGAGGCTGAGACACCGACGATGAAAGCCTACAGGATTAAACAGGAGATAGGCCCCGTTGTGGGAGGGTACATAGTACTGGTTAGAAGGGCTAGGGACCCCTCAGCATGGAAACCCCTCTTCGAAGACTTCATAGCGGAGAAGTACGTTGGAGCTAAGGTGGTGTTAAGCCATGTCCTAAGCCTAAGTGAGGCTCTAAGCAAGCTAAAACCACCATCAAAGAGGGTTAGGATGCAGTTGAACCCGAAGATACTAGATGGGGTAAGTGCTGGGACGAAGGTGTTAGCGAGGAAGCTATGGGGGTTGAAGAGGATTTAAATTAAAGGGCTCCTAGCGCAGCCCAACCCGCTACCATCCGTTTTTAAGACATCCCTCTACCAACATACACTACCGCTTAAAACCCCTCTGACGTGAAAGCCTCCCCCCACGAGTCCTCCCCCATTAAGTGTTATCTGAGTGTTACCCTCCGTTATTCCTCCTAACCTCCTATGCTCTGTATAGTTACTACCGGTGGTTCAAGGGTTAGTGTTTGCGGGGGGTGTTGTGGTTGGTTTTAAGTGTACTTAGGAGGGTTACATCAGCTATAGTTGGTGTGAGGCCTGGTGTTGGGGATCAGGCTGTGGATTTTGACGAGGTTATCGCTAGGCTTCAGCTCGCTAAGATGGAGGTTGATAGGCTTAAGGAGCAGCTTGTTAGCGAGATTAGCAGCTACTATGATAGGATGGTTGAGGCTGCAAGGGCTGGTGATAGTGAGTCCCTGGAGCTTACCGCTGCTGAGGTTGTCTTGAAGAAGAAGGTTTTAACATCTGTTATCACCTATAGTAAGCTCCTAGCCCTAGCTATACAGAGGCTTAGGGATGCTAGGGATATAGAGACTATGGTTAAGGTCCTGGCACCCCTGGAGTACGTCATGAAGGCTGCCGACGACTACCTAGCATCTGTTAGCCCCGAGGCCGTTATGAGGATTAACAGTGTTCTCGAGGCAACAGAGAGGGTTATTAGGGGTACCCAGGTTACAGCATCACTACTACCAATGGCTAGGGTTGATCTAGACCCTGAGGTGAGGGAGGAGATCGCTAGAGCTGTAGCTGAGGCTAATAGGGAGAGTGATAGCATTGTCGCTAGGGCTAGAGGTTCTAGGGGCTCCGGGGAGGAGCTTGAGGGGAAGCTCTTAGAGTACATAAAGGCTAGTGGTGGGACCATAAACATCGCCAAGGTGGCTAGGGAGCTTAACACAACACCTGAAGCTGTTAGAGCAGCCCTAGAGGCTCTAGAATCAAGGGGCCTCATAAGGGTTCATAGGAGGCAGCCTGAGGCTACAACAGCTTAGCCCCCCTTAGGCATGGTTTAACAACTACCATTTCAAAGGGATTGAGGCCTATGAGCAACCCCATAGTTTACCTTGAGAGCTCCGCCAAAAGGTACGCCCTGGCAGCCGTTAAAGCTGAGAAGGATGGTGACTACGAGCACGCATACACCAACCTTAGGAGGGCTGTGGAGCTCCTAGAAGATCTTGTTAAAAACTACCCAGACCACCCCCTAGCGAGCCTGTATAGGAGGTTGATAGAACAGTATAGGAGGAAGCTTAGAGAGCTCGAGGATAAGCTTAGGCTCCCTGCAACAGGGGATGAGGAGGTCTACTTTGTTGAAACAAGGGATGATACGTCGTCTGACCTGGAGAAGCTCCTACCACCCTTCGTGGTAAGAGAGAAGCCAAACATAACGTTCAACGACATAGCAGGGCTTGAGGAGGCTAAGAGGGCTATAATGGAGTCGATAGTATACCCTGTTAGGAGGCCAGACCTATTCCCCCTAGGGTGGCATAGGGGCATACTACTCTTCGGCCCCCCGGGTACCGGTAAGACTATGCTAGCTACAGCTACAGCTAACGAGGTTGGAGGAGAGTTCCTCTACGTTGACGCTGCAAGTATAATGAGCAAGTGGCTTGGGGAGGGTGAGAAGAATGTAAGGAAGCTGTTCACATACGCTCGTGAAAAGGCTAAGGGTGGGACGCCGGTGGTTATATTCATCGACGAGGTTGACGCACTACTAGGGGTTTATAGCACTGAGGTTGGAGGGGAGGTTAGGGTTAGGAACCAGTTCCTAAAGGAGATGGACGGTGTTCTGGATAAGAGTTTGAGGTTACACCTCTTCGTGATAGGTGCTACTAATAAGCCTTGGAGGCTCGATGAAGCTTTCCTGAGGAGGTTCCAGAAGAGGATATACGTCCCACTACCCGATAGGAGGGCTAGGAGGCAGCTCCTCGAAATGCTAACCAAGAGTATTAGGTTAGATGCAAGCGTTAACCTAGACCTGCTGGCCGATATGCTTGAAGGCTACTCTGGTAGCGATATAAGGGATGTTGTCCAGGATGCATACATGAGGGTTGTTAGGGAGGTTTTCGAGAAGGGTGGGGTTGGCGATCCAAGGCCTCTCACAATGGATGATTTCAGAGAGGCTATTGCTAGGAGGAGGCCTAGTGTTGATAGGAGTTTGATTGAGAAGTATGAGGAGTGGGCTTCGAGGTTTGGAGCGTTCTAGCGTGGTTTGAAGGCTATAACCCCTGCTATGGATCTATCGTAGCCTTTAACCAGGAAGCCTACACTCCTAAGCTTTGATGCAACCCTTGATGGTAGGTTGTAGCCTCTAACCCTACCAGGCTCCCCCGTGTAATGGTATAGTCTACCACCAGGCCTTAGGACCCTGTAGAGCTCCCTGTAGAACTCCAGGCTGTACAGCTCCCCCGTTGACTTCGTAAGCCTTGGCGGGTCGTGGATTACGTAGTGGAAGTAGTTATCGCTAAACTCCCTTAT
>JAPYWV010000100.1 GCA_028276165.1 Acidilobaceae archaeon | reverse complement strand
CCTCGAAGGCGTCACCAAGCACTAGGTGGATCCTATCAGAGGCTAAACCCCAACTCCAGGGGTTTAGGGATGCTATGGCTAGGACGTTCTCGTCAACCTCCACAGTGTAAACCTCCCTTGCACCACGCCTAAGGGAGTGTATTGCTGTGTAGCCTAAACCGGTACAGACATCCAATACCCTGGAGCCACTCCTAACAGCTAGAGCTTCAACCTTAACCCTAGCATCATCCCATGGGGTTATACCTTCAACCCTGTGCATGTGGATACCGTCAACCTCGAGTGTGGGGGCCTCGGAGTCTAGGCCGACGAGCTTGTAGAACCTACCAGCTCTAACCTCGATAACATTGAAACTTCCACCATCGTAGAATACCACATCCCTTGGCTTGAGGAGCTCCACCAAACCCCTAAGCTCCTCCAGGCTGAGGTTGAAGCTAGAACCGCTAACCACAACCCTACACACTCCAGCATCCAACGCCACCGAGGCGGAGCCCAAGCCCAGGTTAACACTAGCAAAGCCGGAACCAGAGCTACAAACATCAACCAAACCCCTAAGCTCCCTAAGGGATAGAGCGAAACCACGCCTAACACTAAACTCGTAAAACTCGATACCCAGACACAGCCCCCGTACAAGATGGAAGGGTGGGAGATCTAATAAGCTCAACAACTATGAACGACACCCTAGAAGAGGACATCACACCACCAAGCAGACCCACCCAAAACAAATATATACCCCGGATATCATAGATTCAAAGTGATAGCACGAGGAGATGCGTATGGTAGCTAAGAAGAAGTATGAGGAAGAGGAGGAAGAAGAGGAAGAATACTGGGAAGAGGAGGAAGAAGAACTAGAAGAGGAGGGAGACGAGGAGGAAGAATACTGGGAGGAAGAGGAGGAAGAGTTCTGGGAGGAAGAGGAGGAGGAAGAAGAGGAGTACTAGCAAGGCTAGTACTCGAAATGCATTTTTAGAGTACAAGGTCTTTCTCTACTGTAAGCGATCTTCGGGGGTCTAACTACTTCTAGGATATCCCCTCTTAGGTCGAAGAACGTGTTATCCTTAACCCTAACTCTAACCTTTGATCCTAGGAGATCCCCGTTGCCCGTTACCACCACTGGGGTGTAGTTGTTAAGCCTTCCTACTAGGCTTCCCTCCCTGAACCCCCATTCTACGACTATTGCCTCTACCACTTCACCCTTATACCTTGACATCGCCTGGTATCCTATCTCCTCTGCTACCCTTGCTAGCCTGCTACTCCTAGCCTTCTTAACAGGGTCTGGTACCTGTTTCATTGCTGCTGCTCTTGTGTGAGGTCTTATTGTGTATTGTGCTATGTGCACCTTCTCGAATTTAAGCTCTCTTACCAGCTTTACTGTGTTCTCGAAGGCCTCCTCATCCTCTCCAGGATGGCCTACTATTATGTCTGTTGCTATCATGGCCTCAGGGTACCTTGTTTTAATCTTCGAGTGTAGCCACTTGTACTCGTCCACCGTGTACCCTCTATTCATCAACCTTAGCACCCTATCATCCCCACTTTGTACTGGTATGTGGAAGTACTTGTAGACCCTCTCATCCCCGTACGCCTCCAGTAGGTCGTCAACTATCTCCATAGCCATCTCAGGCGTCATCATCCCAATCCTCAGCCTGTAGTCGCCCTCAACCCTATCCAGTATCATGTTTATGAGATCCGCTATGCTAGGCCTCCCGGGTAGGTCTACACCGTAGACCGCTGTATCCAAGCCTGTTAGCCTTATCTCCACAACACCCATACCCACGAGCTTCTCTACAGCTTCGACCACGAGCCTCGGAGGGTAGCTTTTAACCTGTCTCCTAGCAATCTTCGTTATACAGAAGCTACAATCACCAAGACACCCCTCCTGGACCATTATTGTAGCTGTTACACCACTAGGCTTCAACGGTATGAAGCTTGTATCCCTAACACCATCCAATGCTACAAGCCTGGAGCCCGACTCTAGAGCCCTAATAGCCTCAACAACCCTATGGACATTCTGTGGTGATATCATGCTAGCCCCTGGTGCAACCCTAGCCACAAGGCCTGGCCTAGCCTTTACAAGGCATCCCGCAACTACCAGCTTAACGTTAGGGTACATTGATCTAATCTCCTGGAGTCTCTCAGCAATCCTCTGCTCCGTATCAAGTCTAACAGCACAGGTGTTCACTATGACGTAGTCCGCATCACCTATGGAGTGAACTCTCTCGAAACCCTCCCTCTCAAGCATGTACTCCATAACACTTGTATCGAACTCCGCTAGAGAGCATCCGTAGGTCTCAATGTAATACCTACCACCTGGCAAACACAACCCCATAATGGTTGAATGTACTCTATAACGCTATTAAACCTTCATAGAAACCTAAACCCTAATAAGCTTCCACAAACCTACACCCTAGAGTGGTCCCCTGTGAGCGGGTTTAAGGGTAGGGATGTCATATCAATACTGGACTTCACGAGAGGTGATCTCGAGGAGCTCTTCGACCTAGCTGATGAGGTTAGACTTAAGGGTGTTAAGGGTAGGCCTCTTGAGGGTAGGATAATGGCCTTAGCCTTCTTCGAGCCATCCACCAGGACTAGGCTTAGCTTCGAGGCTGCTATGAAGAGGCTTGGTGGTGAAACCATAGGGTTTACGAGTGAGGAGGCTACGAGTGTTGCTAAGGGTGAGAGCTTCGTAGACACCATAAGGATGCTTGACTCCTACTCCGACATCATAGTGGTAAGGCATAGGTATGATGGGGCTGCGAGGCTCGCAGCTGAGGTTGCAGAAAACCCTGTTATAAACGCTGGTGATGGGAAGCAGCATCACCCAACACAGGCAATGCTAGACATATACACTATAAGGGTGCTGGAGGGAGGGGTTGACGGGCTAACAATAGGTGTGCTAGGGGATCTAAAGTACGGGAGGGCAGCATCAAGCTTCATACTAGCACTAACACACTACAAGCCAAAACAGGTGTACCTAATATCACCACCACAGCTGAGAGCGAGGAGAGAGGTGCTTGAGGAGGCTAGAAACAGGGGGTTAAACTACAGGGAGGTGGAGAACCTGGAGGATGTGATACACGAACTAGACATACTCTACGTGACGAGGATACAGAAGGAGAGGATACCGGACCCAGAGGAGTACGAGAGGGTGAAGGGAAGCTACAGGGTAACACTGGAAATGATAGAGAGGAAGGCTAAGAAGAGCCTGAAAATACTACATCCACTACCAAAAGTAGACGAGATAGACCCAAGAGTAGACACAACACACTACGCAGCATACTACACACAAGCAAAACTAGGAATACCACTGAGAACAGCACTACTACTCAAAATACTAGCATAAAAACGCCGATTCAAGAGAGAAGATGAGAATGTGAATCAAACCTAATAAAGGGGAAAAACTATAAAGGAATAAACACCAGAACCAACACCAAAAACACAAACCAGAACCTGAATTGTTGCAAGCCAGCTAGAGGGGGAGGCCTGAGCGGAGGTAGCCTTGAAGAGGTGAGTGTAGGGATGAAGGTTGATGTTGTAAAGGCTCTACCCGTGCTCGTAAGGCTACTCCCAGTACTACTAGCACTCCTAATACTGGCTGTGGGGGTTGCCGAGGCAGGCGGCCCCATAATGCCGCCGGACTTCGACCCCTTCTAGGGGGTTCCACTACTCCCACTCCCACTTTGACCTCCTTGTAGTAGGCTATTTAAAGCATTCATAACCCTTTGAGCGACATCTGGTGGTAGTTGTGGTATGATTTTTGACACGTAGTTCACCCCCATGACATCTACCAGGTGTTTTAGGTAATCTCTAACATCCATCTCGTATAGTCTAAGAGCCTTTAGGGGTCTCTGCGCCCCCCTCACCTTCCTTACAAGCTCTAGTTTTACAACCTCCTCGAACCCCCAGTAGTGTTTATCATTGTTGTAGTTCCTCCACGGGATAGCTTGTCTTATGAGGGAGCCGTTAACTGTTGTTACGTGGGCCTCGAAACCAACAGTCCCTTGACCGCATAGGCTTAGGATCCACTTCATAACACTACCCCAGTACTTAAAGGGCATTGAGAGCACAATTATTAAACCATCTTCGTCTGTTAGGGCGATGTTAATTGTGTAGGGGTATACTGCTAGCATTTCTGCTATGTGCTCGCTACAAGCTCTACTTGACTCTATCCTAGCGAATATCGCTACGTTCTCCTTGTCTAGGAACATTACTCTTGCTCCTCTTAGTATCCTTGACACCCTGTTTACCATTACGTTGTAGAGTTTGAGGCTGTACTTCTTGCTATAGATGTTTCTCGCCTCGACTACGTCGTACTCTAGGTATGCTAGGAGCTCTAGTGCTCTCGGGTCTTTGAACTCTAGTGTCATCTCGCTCTCAGTGAACCCGATCACGTTTTTTGGTACTGGTGGGTGTTTGTCTAGCATCTCTATGGCTTTTACCGGGTTTAGCTCCCAGTCTTCCTCCTCTTCTTCCTCCTCTCTTACGAAGTAGTACTCTATGCTTGGTTTTGCTAGGAAGTAGCTTTTAACGCCTACGACCTCGCTGGGCTCCCCAAGCTTCTCCGATATCGCGTCCACCAGCCTCCCCTCGTACTCTGGTGGCACCCTGTATACGAGTAGTGTCCCGTTGTTAGTCCACCAGCCAGAGGCTACCCAGTCTACCGCTGGTACTACTGGTAGTAGTATGCCCTCGTAGAATACGAATAGCGTCTTGAGGGCTATCCTGTTCAAGTCTATATCCTGTCTTACCCTCGTCTCACCCTCCTCCCTAAGCTTCTTAAGGGCTCTCGATACCGATGGTTGTGGTATGCCGAGCTCATCCTCAATCCTATGCTGGTTGAATGGCGGGTTGTTGTACTGTACGTAGTCTAGTAGCCTGGCGTAACGCTCCGATATCCTAACACCATCCGATATACACTCTACGAACTTAGGGTTAACGCCAACGAACTTAGCTTTAAGCTTCGCAAGCCCACTAG
>JAPYWV010000114.1 GCA_028276165.1 Acidilobaceae archaeon | reverse complement strand
TGTTACGAAGCCTACCACGCTAAGCCCAGGTTTGGGTGTTAAAGGCTGCCTTAGCCTTCTAACAAACACCACCTTAGTCTCCGGGTTCAGCCTCGCCTCCCCCACGACCCCAGCTCTTATGAACCCTCTCTCGTCTACGTACACGCCCTCGCCTGGCTGGAACTCCTCCTCTACACCTAGGATATCGCCTGGCTGGACCCCCCTAACCACCTCTCCTCTCGTAGCAGAGGACATCCGCATCAACCCTCCTAACCCTACTCCTATGATGCTCCATTGAGGCTGGGATCGGGAACTTAAAAGTCCATAGTAGCTTCACACTGTACCCTCTACTCAAAGCTAGCTCCCCGTGGTACTCTAGGTTTCCGGATTTTAGTATAGCGTATACCCTGACAGGTTTAAGGCTTAATGCGTATAGTACGAACTCTGTATCAGCACCCCTCCTCCAAACCCCGAATGGGGGGTTCATCACGACTATGCAATCCTCGCATACAGCAAGGGGCCCCTTATCCCTTGATATATGGGATGCTATGAACTCCAGTGAACCCTCTAGGTTAAACCTCCTAGCGGCCTCCAAGCATAGGGGTTGTAGCCTCCTATCCACATCCACTGCTAGAGCTCTAGAAGCTCCTAGTAGGAGTGCCGCTATACTAAGCCTACACGTGCCGGCCCCCAGGTCTATGACGGTCCTACCCTCTAGTAGCCCTGAGAGCTTGGCATGCTGGGCTATCCTGAGCGCTATGTCTGCTGGTGTCGTGTACTGCTCTAGCTCCCTGATAGGCTCTGGTATCCTCGGTGTAGCCTCCTCAAGCATCCTAGCTAGATTTGAGATCCTCACTTCTACCACGGGAACCTGTATGGCTCCAGCTCACCTCTAAGAGCCATTATGGTCTCACCGGGGGTTAAAACGGGTTTATGGTAGTCCCAGTAGTCGTCAACAGGTATCCTAGGGCAGCTTGTAACTGTGAACGCCTGAATCCACCTGTTATCCAATGCTACCAGGCTCTGTAGCGTTAGGTTCTCCGATGCCACCAGGACATACCTCCTACCCCTAGACCTCATCTCCTCCGTTATCCTCCTGACAAGCCAGGGTCTGTACTGGCCTGTCTTCAACCCAACTATGACAGCCCACCTTTCAGCGCTAAAAGCCTCCATAACCCTATGCAATCTCACCTTGTAAACCCTCTCACCCTCAGGGGTTACATCAACAGCCCTCCCCTCGTATGGGTCTAGCTTAACAACTGGTTTGAACGTAGAGAGGTATAAGCCTAGTGGGTGGAACAAGCCTCCGCCAACGTAGGCGAAGCCATCAACCCTAGCAACCCTAGCTAGGCGGTAGTCACACCCGATAACCTGCCCATCTTCAAAGTAAGGCCTTAGACTCCTTGGGGTGATAACCTCTAAACCCTCCTGTTCGAGCAATAACGCTACATCACGTAGTATGTGGGTGTGCTGCGCCGTGGTAACCAAGCCCACCCTGCGGACACCATATCTTTCCAGGATTTCTACAGCCTCCCTTACAACCTCACCCCCCACAGTTAGCTTACTTAAAGCCTTAACATAGACCACTCTAACACCCAGCCCTCTAGGAGGTTCAACGAAGGGGCTTGCTAGCTCAACAGGGTAGGGGCTATGGCCTACATGTATTATGAGTGATGGCTTTAGAGTTGCCCACAGCTGGCCGTACTGTATGTCACATGCACCGTAAACACTATCAGCGTGCACGTACACCTCCACGTCATCGGGGACCATGGATTTAAGGCATTCAACTATATCCACAGAGTATTGCTTCAACCCGTCAGGGAGCTGTACTACAACCCTTGAAGCTCCACTCTCGACTATAGCCCTCCTAGCGAACTCTAGATCCACAATGTACGGTATCTCATTACAAGTGCTCAACTCCCAAACCCTGTATCGTTGACTGCTTTTCGTAACCTAAATTCACGTGTTATGAGGGAGCCCACAGACTTTTAAACCCCACATGGAACATGGACAGGGGGGCTGGTGTTGGCAGGCAGTAACGTTAGCCTAGAGGCTTTGGGTAATGGTAAGTACCGTTTAACCATAACGGGGGAGGATCACACTATAGGTAACCTGCTATCCAGGACACTCCTCTCAATGGACGAGGTGGCTTTCGCCTACTACGAGCAACCCCACCCCCTGGAGGATAGGATAGTTGTCTACCTCCAGTTGAAGGAGCCTGATGGGGATCCGGTGGTGGTCCTACTAAGAGCCTTGGATAGGATACTTGAGGTTAACGAGGAGTTCAAGAGGTTGTATCTGGAAGCTCTTAGGGATAAGGGTTTAGAGGTTGAAGATTGAGGCTAGGATACTGATGTCAAGGTGCTCCCCGGATCTATGTGTATCAGCTATCCTGAGAGGGAGGGGTTTCGACGCGATAGTAATAGCCGGGGGTTGTAGGGAGCTCTGTGAAAGGCTAGTAGAGGAGGGTTACATGGACGAGCTTAGGTATTCGACCGGAGACTGTACCTGCAACCTCCCCGAGCCTCCGAGGACGCCTGCTATGGTGGGTGACGTAGTGTTATTCCTTGAGAGGCTCCTTAACGCTATGAGGGAGCTTAGGCTTATTAGGCTTTAGGGCAAGAGATTTAGTGGAAGGATTGGGGAGGGTTAATTGAAATGATGACCAGGTTTTGCCCTAACTGTGGTACAATGCTAAGGCCCAGGAAGGTTGGGGGAGAGCTCCAACTATACTGTACCAGGTGCGGTTACCATGAGGTAGCTAAGGGTGCAGAAGCGTACTCTGTAAGAACGGAGATTAGGAGGAACCCCAGGGATAAAACACTCGTGCTAGAGTCAAGCCAGCAACCTGCAACAGCACAGGTGGTTAAGGGCATATCATGCCCTAAGTGTGGTAACGAGGAAGCATACTTCTGGATGATGCAGACAAGAGCTGCAGACGAACCCCCAACAAGGTTCTATAGGTGTACGAGGTGCGGGCATACTTGGAGGGAGTACGCCTAACATGCGAGGAGCTCCTAGAAGTCCTAGAGAGGGGGCTTAAGAGGCTGGTAGAGGATCTAGGAGAGGCTGTCGATAGAATACCGTACACGATAACATCGAGGCAGCTCGTAGAAGGCTCCCTAAAACTATCACAAG
This sequence comes from Acidilobaceae archaeon, assembly GCA_028276165.1. GTDB lineage: Archaea > Thermoproteota > Thermoprotei_A > Sulfolobales > Acidilobaceae > DSZV01. The sequence continues at coordinate 890 of JAPYWV010000114.1, read as the reverse complement.
GACTATACAACATAGTAAAACACGCAAGAACAGAGTGCAGGGACAGGCAGGAGGAAGCCAGCAAGCTACACTAAGTACTAGCTCTGAAGGCCCCAGAGCTTCAGGCTGTTACAGAGCTGACAGTAGATTTAGATAGCCATAGATACTCGGTATAATGTGTCAGGTGAGCTGATTAAAGACTCGGATAGCTATAGCTTTCAGTTTTAGCTTACGATCCTGTCACCTATATGGAATACGTTTATCTCCGTGTGGATAAGATGACTCTATGGGCTACTAATGCTTACAACTCCATAGGTTGGGGGCCTCTCATGATAGAATATAAGGTGTACATCGACTATAACCCCTCCCCTCCGAGGCGTTTCCCCGCTAACGGTACTTGATTGTATTTCCAAATACTTGTATTTCCGTTAGCGGGGTTGGGCCTTGGTGTGGGTTCACTAGCTTCACCCACACCTCATGGGCCCCAGTCGAGCCCAACGCCATGGGGCTCCCATCTGAGGAGAGGTACTTCAAGCCAATGTTTATAGCCCCAACAACATCCCTCTCGACAGCCCTGCCATCTACGTATGCAACCCTTAGGACAACCTTTACAACCTTGAACCTACCATTAGCCCCCCTCACCGCAGTGCGGATCACCAGGGGGCTGTAGCCCTCAATCCTCTTCTTCGTGAAAGGATCTACGCTAGAAGAACCCCTCTCTGATACTCTTACAACGTGTACTGGTCTATCCTCTAACAGTTTTATTAATGTAGCAATGCTCCACTGGTGTATTCTGTGTCTAAGCTTTCTACCCTTACCCTCAGACATCCTCCCCTTATCATCTCCACTTATATCACCTATTACTACTACTGCGTTGTTCTCCCTTGCAAGCTCCTCTATGAATCCTGCAA
>JAPYWV010000025.1 GCA_028276165.1 Acidilobaceae archaeon | reverse complement strand
CAGTCCACGTTAGGTAGTTCTACTACAACAGATCTCCTCACAATCATCTATTATCACCAGTACTGTAACCCTCCTACCATGAAACCTAGCAATCCTATTCTGGTAACGCCTACTAACGTATATACCGTAGTCGTAGGCCGAAGTCTTAGCAATAGCACCCTCAACCCTAACAATACAACTCAAACCCAAACCACCCCACCCCCAATAAAAACCTAACAGGAAAGCCTTATAAAGTTAACAGCATAAAAAGATATAAACCCCAGTTAAAATACAGGTACACGGTGCCTAGGGGGTTGTTGCCCCCTAGGCAGGCGGGCCCCCGCCAGCTGAGGAAAGTGATGCCCCAAGCATGGGGAATCCGATAGAAGGGATGAGGAGTGCGCTTCCGAGCGGAGATCCGGCAAACCGCTCGGGGAGGCCTAGCATAAGGCTAGGCCTCTTGGGATGCGGGGAGGGGGTCACAGGCTTGGTAGGCGTGGGAATGCCGTAATCGTCGTTGACGAGGTTAGAGCTGATGGCACTGATGGGCTGTCAGAGTTTAGGGGGTGGCTTGAAGGTTACTCAAACCAGCTCAGGTACGATGACCATAGGTTCTGGAGGGATAAGGGTGGTAGTATCGCAGTTGTAGCTCTAACGAGTGATGCTATGGTCAAGGAGGTTAGGGGTAGGGTTGGATCTAAGGTTAACTGGGCCTACATGTGGAACCTGGACCCTGGGAGCTTAGGGTGGCTAGCGAGGAGGTTGGACATAGACATTGACGTTAATACACTGTGGAGGCTAACCGGTGGTAATCCCAGAGCTCTAGTGAGGATAAGGGTGGATGGGCTGAAGAGGTGGGTTGAGGAGGAGGTTCTAGCAGTGGTGCGAGAGCTCCTAGACGAGGCTAGGAGGGAGCTCGGGGAAAGGCTGTGGGATGAGTTGAGGGTAGCAGTAGAGGACTTAGATGAAGCAGATTACAGCTTGAAACAGTGATGTTGAAGCACAACATAATCCTCTATATCACAGGCTACAAGGTCTCAGAGTTACCTAGGGAGAGGTGGGTTGGGGGGAGGTACGCCTACCAGATACCAGCATACTATCACGCATTAAAGCTTATGGTGGAGAGGGCGAACGCTAAGGTTACAGTAGAGGAGCTCCTAGAGGCAACCTGGTAGGACGGAGTAGGGGTTTAAACCAGCCTGCAGATTGTGATGGTTCCACGAAACCCTTAATACCCTAACGTGTAACCATGCAGTAACGGGGTAGGGTTTGAGGCCGAGGATAGGCCACATATACAGGCTTAGACGTGGGAGGATAGGCCACATATACCCCTTGAGGAGGACCTCTTATGGCGGTGAGGGTGAGGTTAAAGCTTAAATCCAGGATCTCAGGCGAGGTTGTGGAGACTGTAGCCCTGGTTAACACAGGGTTTGAGACGGAGTCACCACAACTCCTAATACCACTAGCTCTAGCGAGGAGGCTCGGCCTACACCCACCACCACCTACAGCTACAATAGCTGAGCTGGGCACCGCAGGCGGCCCTGTGAGGATGTTCATTGTAAGGGATGCACTTGAAGTATGGGTTGTAGCGAGCGATAGAAGCGTAGGCCCTAGGGTGGCCGACGCACTGATATCTGGGGTTGAAGAGGAGGTTCTGATAAACGATAAGCTAGTGGAGGAGCTAGGCATAGTCGTAGTGGCAGCTGGCTCGGGGAAGTGGAGGTTTATAGACGATCCAGCTGACAAGATCAGGGTCACAGAGAAACCACAATACTGGTCTTAACAGCTACCCTATGCTAGGTTTAATCCATACAACCACACCATATGCTATCCAATCATTAACTCTACCTCCTCTAGTACAGTTGAAAGTGAGGGTTCCCTAGACGGTAACACGTTTATGATAGGGAATGTTGCGATATTCCTATGATGCGGGGCGTTATCGTATCTGAACACCATGTTCCCCTCAGCATCCTCATAATGGTACCTGTACCTAAGTTTTATGGGGATGTTGTTGGTTATCCTGATGTACTCAAGGAAGTGGAGTCTAGATCCGTCAATGAAGGTAATGGTGCCTCCGATGAACCCCTCGTTTAATGTGACCTCGAATTCCCTGAGCTCCGCGACAGCTATGACATCATCATAGGAGGTTATTAACTCCCTTGTAGCTTCTATGTACTCGTTAAAGTTCCTGTATCTTCGACTCGATAATCCTCATTCTCTCCTCAACACCCTTTAATGCTTGGAGAAAGCTCCACCAGAGGAAGAACTCCTCATCATCACCTAGCTCTCCTGACTCAAACTTCCCCAGGAACTCCTCTGACTTCATGTTGAAACGTTTCTCGAAATCCTCAACTCTACTCTTTAGAATTCTAGCCTTAACACGGAGTAGCGCTCTCTCCCTCTGCAAAGCCTCCACTATAATTGAAGACATGAGATTACACCGCTTAATGGAGCTCCTCAATGTTTATACCTCATTGTGGGCTTTATAAGCGTTTGCACTGTACATGGGTGTAGGTATGGGAAGTCTGAGCTCCGGCTTCCTCAGCGTTAACAAGGAGCATGCGGGTCTTCCCAACCCAGTCGGCTGGTAGCTCCAAACCAGACACCTCTAATCACACTATCTCATCCCATACGATCCATTGCTCTCACGTTACACCCTTAGCCCCCCGGGGAGGTTTAAAACCTAGGCCTCCGTCTCACCTAGGTTCTTGAAGCCTTGTGCTAGGAATATCCAGTTTAACACCATGGATATAGAGGATATGAGGGTTAGTGGGAGTGCTATTATGGCGACGGGCATTGTTATCAAGGCTAGGGATAGCGTGATGACAGAGAGGCCGTATGCGAAAGCCGCCCTCTCAACCATAGGCTCTCCTGACGCCTCGTGAAGCTCCGATAAAGCCCTATACCAGAAGACGCCTGATATGACTAAAACCACCACCAAGCCTAACATTAGCGTGAGCGTTAAACGCGCAAACCAAACCCCACCAGGCTCCCCCCGCGAGCCCAGAGCCCCGGCTATCACGAGGAGGAAGATCGTCATGAGTCCTACGAACCCTAAAACTAGGGATATGAGGGAGCTCCAGAAGATACCACCCCGACCATAGTATTTCGATAGGAGGTAAAACGATAGGATGAGCAGGGTGTAGCCTGTAAGGTTGAGTAGAGGCGTGAGGAGTATGGCGAGAGGGCCTAGGAACACGCTAACAACAATACCCAGGAGGATGGCGATGCAACCCCAGAACCCCAAGCCCTTAGCCACGTCAAAGTCGACCAACAACCAACACCAGGTGACCTACGCAATCCAAAGCCTATAAAGGCCTCCACGATAGCAAGCTATACTACGCCACCACGTATCTTATAAAGCTATGAGCTCCACAATCAACCTGGTGTTGGTAGTGTTAAGAGGAATGCATGTAAGTAACTTTAAGAGCCTTAAGGATGTAAGCATGGAGTTTAAACCACTAACAGTGATTATAGGCCCTAACAGCTCCGGTAAATCCAGCATCCTGCAATCAATCCTACTCCTGAAGAAGCTTCATTTAAACCAAGGCAATGTACCTATGCACGGGTTATTCGATATAGAGGGTTACATAAACATGGGCTTATGGGATCACCTGGTTTTCGATGAAAGTAGCCCTATGAAGTTTAGCCTACTGGTAGGCGGTGACGATATTTCATTTCAATACAATGTTAGCATTAGCAGGGATGGGAGGCTTAGCTCGGATGGTGTACTACGGCTTGGAGATGTGGTAGTCAAGCTTCCAGGGGTCACCGTGAACCTACCCTACTCGCAGAGAACCTCTCAAAGTACCAGTGTCAACGTCAGAGGTGGTGCTCTCACACTAGGCTGGGACGGCTTTAGGGTTAGCATATCGAGTATTGTTGGATCCGTTCCTGAGAGCTTAAGGGAGGGGTTACTTTTAACTGTAAACGAGTGATCTAAGAGGGTGTTCTTCGTGCCATCACCTATAGCCATGTACAGGCGTCCAAGCGTATCTATAACATCACAGCAGAGCAGAGAGGATATCGTTAACTCGCTGAGGAGCTCCCTGGTTCCACAGGAGGAGCTACTACAAGCACTACTAGCTATTGATGGTAATCTCGAGGATTACGTTGAAAGCCATTTAGAGGAACTGTTCAAGATAAGGGTTAAAGCTAGGGTGGTTCCACCGTACACTGTGGAGGTACGATCAAGGATTAGAAGAGGGGAGGACTGCCTTAGTAGTCAATGAGGGTGGTGGAGTGAACAGGATGACGGCTCTCTTCACAATCCTAGGTTTAGCTGATATAGGGTCAACCATATTACTGGAGGAGCCTGAGACAAACCTACACCCCGCAATCCAGTACAAGCTAGCCGGTATCCTCAGTAGGGTTGTAAGGGAGGAGCGGAAACAGTTGATCATAACAACTCATAGCGAGCACCTGTTACTCGGGGTGCTAAATAGTGTAGCTAGAGGCGAGCTAAGCCTAAACGACATAACGGTATACTACATGTACAAGGATGAAAGGGGGGAGAGTAGAGTGGAGAAACTAGAAGTAGACGAGAGTGGGAGGGTTAAGGGGGGTCTACCCGGGTTCTTTGAAGCTGAGGTGGAGGAGCTCCTAGAAATGCTAGCTCCGAAGAGTGTGGCTGTAGGTTGACGGAGAGGAGGTATGTTGTACTAGACCTCTTCGAATTCCACGCTATAGCAGGTGATGATGTAGACCTACTTCCTAAAACCGTCGCTGCCCTCCGGCTAATCAAAGATAAGTGTCACACGATTCTATTAACCAGGGAGTTGAAGAACGAGTATTGGAAGCGTGTCAGGGAGATCGAGAAGGGTAAGGGGAAGATCTACGTTGACATCCGCTTACTCAAGTTAATTAAAACCTCCTAGTCGATAGGGATAAGGTTGAGGAAGTAGAATACCTCCCCGGGGAGCAGGAGTTAGAATTTCTTAGAAGGGTGGTTCCGGAGAAGGATCTTCCCATAGTGGGAGTAGCGTTAAGCAAGCCTGCTACCAGTGTTGTTATCATCACGACCGATAAACGTCACCTCGTGGATAACGAGGCGTTGAAGGCGTACCTTAAGAGGGTGAACCCAGGTGTTGAGGTAATCCATTTAGATGAGTACGTTAAGCTCGACCCCTAAGGCGAGGAAGGGCATGTTCGTGTAGCTCATGGAGGGGTTACTTTAACCCATGGTCTTGGGGGAGCCCTCCTGGTTGGAAAAGTTGTTTGTGGTCGAGGATGTGTTATACTGTTATCTTGGCTAGTACTTCTTGTGGCGTACCCGAGGCTATTATTTCTCCTCGCTCTATGTAGTATATTCGCGTGCAGAGTTTAGATGCTAGTATTACGTTGGATTCCGCTACCAGGATTCCTACCCCTTCCCCTGCTATCTCCTTTAACGCTTTCATCAGCCTCTCTACTATTGCCGGTGCTAGTCCTTCGAAGAGCTCATCTAGCAACGCGTATTTAGGCTCCACGGCTAGAACTCTCGCTAGTGCTACCATCCTCTTCTCTCCACCACTGAGGTAGTAGCCCTGTCTATCACTAAACCTTCTTATCTCTGGGAGCACGTTGTAAATCTTCTCTAGTACCTCCCTGTACCTATCCATCTTGCCTGAGAGGAGTACAGCTAACCTTATGTTCTCCTCCGCTGTAAGCCATGGGAATACCCTTAGATCCTCCGGCATATAGGATACCCCGTATTTAACCCTAGTGTAGGGTGGCATCCTCGTCACATCTAGGCCGTCGACGTAAACACCTCCCCTCTCAGGCCTATGGAAGCCCATTACCGTCTTCAACGTTGTCGTCTTACCAGCACCGTTAGGCCCTACGAGCCCTACAATCTCCCCTCTCTCGACGTCCAGGCTTACACCTCTTAGGATCTCAACCCCACCTATCCTCACGTGGATTCTGTCAACCTTAAGCATACACACCACCCAGTAGGATCCTTCTAACCTCCTCGTTACCCCTCACGCTAGCTGGATCCCCGTCGGCAAGCACCCTACCCTCATGCATTGCCACAACCCTCCTGGCATACCTAAACACTATGTCCATGTCGTGCTCCACTATGATGGATGAAACCCCTGTTACATCGAAAGCCTTAATCAACCTCTCCATCACAGAGTGTTTATCCTTGGTTGCTACACCACTCGTAGGCTCATCCAGTATTATGAGTGAGGGTTTTAGAGCGAAGGTTAGAGCTACATCCAGTATCTTCCTATCACCCTGGGAGAGCTCCGTGGGGTACTTGCTAGCTACATCTGTTAACTCGAAGACCTCCAGTATTCTCTCGACCTCCTCCACAACATCCCTGTAGGAGGTTAGAGTTCTATAAGCCACCCTACTACGCCCGAGCCTGGACGCTACACTTACAGCTATATTCTCTGCAACTGTGAGGTTATCGAATACAGTTACCAGCTGGAAGCTCCTAGCAATACCCCTCCTAACCCTCTCTGCTAGGCCAAGAGCTGTGACATCCTCCCCCTTGAACAGTATCCTACCCCTATCTGGTTTAAGGTAACCGCTAATCAGGTTCACGAGCGTCGTCTTACCAGCACCGTTAGGCCCTACTATGAAGAGCCTCTCACCCCAGCCTAAGCTGAAGGAGACACCATCGACTGCCCTAACACCGCCGAAGTACTTGTAGACACCATCAACCCTCAGGAGGGCCTCTGCCATACCCCCCACCTTAGCCTAGCCCTCGTTAACAAGCTATCAGCTAGAGACATTAGCCCCCTTGGTGAGAGTATCATGACTGCTATTATGAGGATGCCTAGGAGTAGGTACCAGTAGATGGTGTAGCCCATGGCTATGGACTCCAGGTACGTGTATATTATGGCTCCCACTATGGGGCCTATGAGGTATGAGGCTCCACCGAGTATCGTCATGAACACTATCTTGCCTGAAACGAACCAGTATGCAAGCTCAGGGCTTACAAGCCTGGTGAGAGGTGCTAATAGAGCTCCAGCAAGCCCTGTGTACACAGCTGATATGGTGAACGCTATGAGCTTAAGCTGGAGGGTGTCTATGCCTAGAGCTCTAGCCCTAACCTCGTTATCCCTGATAGCCTTCAGCGAGTAGCCTAGAGGGGAGTTCACGATATACCACATCACAATATAGGCTATGGCGGCTATAGCTAGGACGTAGTAGTGGTATATGGTGAGGTACGTTAGGTAGTCGATTCTACCGAGGTCGAAGCCTAGGAGCTCAACCCTACCAATCTTTATACCATCAGTACCGCCTGTAACGTGGTAGAATTTCAGGTAGAAACCCCATAGTATCTGCCCGATGGCCAGCATGAATATGGCGAAGAATATCCCCCCGTATCTTAGCACCACAGGGCCTACAGCGAGCGCCAGGGCTGCCGAGGCCACCATGGCTGTCACCAGCATGGGCTCCAGCTCCCTTAAGCCAAGATACTTCATGGTTAAACCTACGGTGTAAGCACCTATGCCTATGAATGTTGCGTGGCCGAAGCTTAGGAGCCCTGTGTAGCCGTAGAGTAGGTTGAAGCCGAGAGCGGCTATAGACCATATGACACCGTAGGTTAGGTATATGGCGTAGCCTGGTGCGATAAACCTTAGGATCGGGTACGCCACCCCAAGTACGGCTACGAGGATGGCGATGGCAGCCAGGCTATTACCGAGCTCCCTCCTAAACGCCTCTACCACCCCCTACCACCCCCTATACCTTCAGGCTTCCAGAGTAGCACTATGACGGCTACAAGGTATAGTACTACGAGCTCCAACTCCGGGAATACTATGAGCGTTAATGTCCTAAGGCTACTGACTATAAGAGAGCCTACCACCGCTCCAACGAAGCTACCCAAACCACCTATAACCATGCCCACGAAGGCTATGACGAGAAACTCTGTTGACAAACCTAGCTGAACCGAGGCTACAGGTATGTAGAGGGAGCCTCCTAAACCTGCTAGAGCGGACGCCAGGACAATGACTATGAATAGGAATCTCGAAGTGTTTAAGCCTAAGGCCGTAGCCATATGGGGGTCCATTGATGAAGCTCTAAGCACGAGCCCGAAGGCGGTCCTGTAGGTTACATACCATAGTGCTAGAGCGAGGATAGCCGTGAGTAGTATTACATAGAACTTATACACGGGATACCTTAGGCCAGCGATATCTATGAAGCCCATCTGGAAGAATAGATTGTACGCTGAGACCGGATGAGGCCCCCATATTAACTTGAATAAGTCCTCGAAGATTATTAGAAGACCGAATGTGACAATAAGCTGGAACGCATCACCCCTACCCTGAGAGTATCTAAGCAAGGGGGTTACAAGTGCTAGGGATACGAGGATCACAAGTATGACCGCGAGCACTAAGGGTAGGACCATTAGGGCTAGTAGGTTCTCACCAAGCCTAGGCACTATGAGGGATGTCGTTATCCAGGCGGTAGCGTACGCTCCGAAGGTGAAGAGGGAGGCGTGGGCTAGATTTACAACCCTTAAGATCCCGTATATCAAGTTCAACCCGGCTATTATGAGGAAGAGGAGGGAGGAGTAGAAAAGAGTGTCCAACACATAGATTGGGAGAGCCATCCTAAACCCCTATAGGCCTTCCAGCTATATTGGTAGGACACCCTCCCTCCAGGTTGCCTTAATCCAGTTGTATGTCATCGTGGGCTCTGTCGGGCCCTCCCAGCCTTCTGGCACGGTAACCCTCTCAATAGGGATCCTTAGTGGGTCTGCTACTATGCTGAAGCCAAGCTTTGGATCAACCCTGCTTATACCGGTTATAGCGTTCTTGTAACCCTGATGTTTGTTTGGAGGTCTAGCTCTAATGCTTAGTATACCTGCAGGGCCTAGTATTGAGGCCCCCTCTAGGAATGGTATAACCTCCTCGGGCTCAGGCCACCTCCCAAGTGCCTGGTATGCTCTCTCAACAGCTGACTTGTACAGGTATACTGATACATAGGCTCCCTCCGAACCGTTCGTTGGATACTCCCCCCACCTCTCATAGTATCTTCTCACGAAATCCCTGTTTAACGGGTATGATTCGTGCTCTGGGTATAGGAAGTAGTAGTTTGCGTGAACACCGGCTATCTGCCCGTCAGGGTAGTCTGATCCAACCATGTGAGGAGCTATACCGTGGCTTATGGTTGACACTACTTTAACCTTCTTGAAAAGCCCGTAGCCTAGGGCTTGCTTGTAGAAGTTGATCCAATCAGCAGCCCATAGTGATGTAGCGAGTACGTCGGCTCCACTTGCAAGTATACTTGTTATGTAGGGTCCGAAGTCTGTTACACCGAAGAGCTTAGGCCAGCCTTCGTATACAATCTCAACCCTATCCTTGCCCAGCACCTTCTCGAAGACAACCTGTATGTGCTGGTAGGCGTTCCTACCGTAGGCGTAGTCGGGGTGTATGTGTGCCACTCTTACCTTATCCTTCTCCATTAGGTTGAAGAACTTTATGGCTCCTAGTGCTGCTGTAACCCCATCAGCCGACTGTATATTCGTTATCCTAAACGTGAACCTCGGGTTTGGAACTACCTTCTCGAATAATATATCAGTGCACCCGTCAGCAAAGAATGTTAAGACCCTGTACTCCTCGGCTATGGGGGCTAGGGCTGGAGTGTTACCAGAGGATATGCAACAGAAGTGCACGTCTATCTTATCAATCGTAATAAGCTTCTCGAACTCAGCCTTAGTAGCGTCAGCGCCAGCCTCATCCCTCTCAACAAACTCAAGCTTCCTCCCTAGTATGCCACCTGCAGCGTTAATCTCCTCAATAGCGAGCCTCGCACCCTTATAGGTTGGATCACCCCAAGCTGCACCACCACCCTTAGTCATGTACTGGAGACCCACCTTCAAAGGAGTGGTTGGAATCCTAGCACCAACCTCAGGAGGCTTAACCTCCTCCCTTCTAGGACCAGCAACGTAGACAGCACCAGCACCGGCAACAGCACCCACGATAAGGCCCCCTACAAGACCCTTAATGAAATCCCTCCTAGAAACCAACACCCTGCACCCCGCCGCTCGCTATACTATTGTACTATGAGGAGATCTAATAAACCTTACCTTAGATTCCTTAACAATGTTCCCCTGTCGCCTCTATGGTTTAGCGAGCACTACGTCCATCATGCCCCCTGTATTCTTAGTGGAGCTCTTAGCTTAACACCTGAGATTCTAGTCGTGTACCCGTCTTCATGTCTAATCAGGGTGCCTTCCACCACTAGTGTGTAGTCTCCGGGTGCTAGGATCCTCTTCTCCTCATCGACGAAGTACTTTACAGACCATGTGTTCATGGAGGCTAAGGTGCACCCCGTGCTCCACGGCCCCAACCTCAACGATGTGGGCTCCCTGCCTACCGCTACAAGCTCGCCATCCTTGTATATGGAGACTCTATCGATGTGGAGTTCGACGGGGCTACCACCGGTGTTAGTAATACAGAGTTCAACGGCTGGGATCCATATCTCCATCTTAGCTATGATGGCAGCGAAGGGGTGTACGTACGGCTTGTACCTAGCGTAGCTCACCTCAAGACCCCATAGCTTGTTTAAGTAAGCCTCAACGTTGGATGCGAGGATGTTCGACGAGTATACCGTAGCGAGCACGTTCACAGCTAAAACCACGAGCCCCAGGGCTAGCATGACGTTCATCCTATCTAAGGCCATCGACAGCTACCTGTATCAAGAGGGTTACCTAACGGTTATAAACCCCCATGACGCCTCTAGGCGTCATAGCCGGCAGTCATACCCGTCTCAAGGTGGGCTTTCGGGAAGGAGCTACCGGCTGTAGCCAAGCTACTAGCGTACGGGGCCCTAGCAGGCGGTGTGATAAGCCACATTATAGTAGTTACTGGTTTCACCGGGGAGCTTAGGAAACAGCACTTACTGGCGAAGCAGACTTAGGGTTTTTCGACCCTACAGGTGATCGTGGAGAGGAGCCGGTGTGGGGAGGGAGCCCCCGGTGAACCCGCTGGAGCCGAGGCCCCCCGGCCCTGAAAAGGTGATGCCCCAAGAATGGGGAATCCGATAGGAAGATGAGGAGTGCGCGTCCGAGCGGAAAACCGACAAACCGCTCGGGGAGGCCTAGCACGAGGCTAGGCCTCTTGGGATGCGGGGAGGGGTCACAAGGCTGTTCTAGGCTACGCCTTCGGGTTTGATGATCTATGGTGCCCCATCCCTCTCACACTCTAGGGTTAGCTTGGGTACTTGAACGTAATGCTTAACCTTATAGATCCCACCTGGGGGATGATGCCTTCACCCAGGAGCTTGAGTTTACCTTCGACCACTAGCTTGTAATCGCCTGGCTCGAAGACTATGGGTTCTAGGTTGCTTATGTACTCCGAGTCTACTACAACCTCTGTGCACTTGGAGCGCCCTCTGTCCACCGTTAGTACTGGGAGTTCTACGGGGACCACCCATTCTATGGATGGTCTTCTCTGCACTTCATTATAGGCTATGAGGGCTTCACTCTTGTAGAGATGTACTCTTGTCACCTTTATTACCGCTGAGTAGCTACCGTTATTGTGTACACAGAAGGACACGATGGGATACCATATGGTGGTAGTTGCATAGACATAGCCTCCTGGAGCTGTTAACGGGACTCTAACATGTCCAATCTTGAGGCTAGCACTTGTTATCTCCAACCCTAGGAGCTTCCTCAAGTAGATATCAGTGTTATAGGTTAGTACATTGGAGGTGTCAACAGCTACGTGGAGATGCAACGCTATCAAGGCCACTGCTACTAGGAGTAAGGCTACCCACTTCAATTAGCTAGCACCTCCCACCCACTCGCATATAAGGGCCTGCCACACCCAGTACACCGTTCCTACGAATTCTTAAAAGTATTCGCTACCCCTAGCTAGTAGGGTGTCTCTAATGCAACCTCCTAGCGGTACCATCACGCACCCTCACTCCGCATACCTAGGCTACTCTAAGGCTCTCGGCATAACCGCTGTTATACTCCACTTCCTGGTGTACGCTCTAGAAGTTCTAGTTGCTGCAACCCTTATATCCGATCCACCGAGGCTCCTAGGGTTATCCCTCATCCTCGCCTCCCTAAGCTATAGCGTTCTACTCGGACTCCTACTCCTATCCATGTACTACATGTCAAGATACTATGGCGATGGAGGGATGCTATTGTACACCTTCTACTCCACACTCATACTCTTCACATGCTGGACAGTAGCTCACACAGGTATAGCGGAAGCCTCTAGGAGAGCTGTGGAGCACGGCTTATCAGCGATAGTCCTAGATGTCGCCCTAATCCTAGCCGTGGGCTACCTAAGCTTCCTACTCTCAACGCTAATGCTGTATGAAGCGCTAAGGAGGGCTAGCATGGCGACAGGTAATAACTATTTCAAGGTTGCAGGGATCCTAATGCTCATAGGGAGCCTGATACCCCTAGGAGGCTACATAGCCTATATCGCGGGGCTCGTGGTACTACTACTAGCCTTCTACACGCTTAAAACAATATGATGAAGCTGGGGTACCGTACACCATGAGCTCTAGGACAACACAATACAGCTAGGTAACCGTTAGACCACCACCTATCTGGCATGGAATCCGCTGAAGCCCCTCCAGGTCCCTGAGGGGTTAGAGGGTTTAAGATAGGTATCTAGCTGGAGCCTAGCTAGATCCAGTGCTGTGGTTTATACGTCCTCCTCTGCCTGGTCGGGGGGTCTGACTTCAACCTCCATATGCCATCCCTGAAATCCTCCACTACAATTCCAAGAGCTCCTGCTAGGTAGTCGCTTATGAGTACTTCCACCTCCGTATCTGATATAACCGCGTCGCATACGACCGTAGGGCTCCTATTATCCTCTTCTACGACCTCAACCTCTATAGAGGATGGTAGAACGTACATCCTAATGGGGCCTGCGACGGTATTGTAGGGCTCGACCCTCGCCTCTAGAAGCCTTGAGCGTAGGTTTAGCCTTTCAGCTAACCTCATGGGGATTACTATCTCCGGTGCATCGGCCTCAAAACCGCTGTTAACGAGAGCTACCGTTTCAACCTCAACCCCAGCCTCTAACCTCGACCTAATCCTCAGTTTTACCCTTACTGCCACCCTCTGACACCAGTCTTAGCGGGTAGAGTCTACCGATACGACCTCTCACTGGTATCCGCTCTTTAAGTCTATAAAGTCTACCGATACGACCTGGCACTCCCTTAACCCTATTATCGTAGCTGATTTCGGGGTTTAAATGGCTTCAGGCCCGTACACCCTCTTGTGACACCCCCTACTCAACGGGCACTTGCTACACCTTACGCTCTTAACCCTACAGAACTCCCTTGCTATGATTGTCGTCGATGCATGTAGTAGCTTGAGCTTGTAGAGGTTGTAGTCTAGCTCTCTTAGTACAAGCCTCCTAGCGTCCTCGTAGCCCTCTGGGAGTTCAACACCGTACCTCCACGCCACCCTTCTAAGCTGTCTCGATACTGGTATTGTCGGCTTGTTGTAGGCGAAGAGTAGTATGGAGTCTGCAGTCTCCCTACCAACACCTTTAACCCTTAACAGGATCCTCCTAGCATCCTCTACATCCAGGTTACTAACGTCCACCTCTAGGAGGAGCTTTGAGATGCCGGTGAGGGTTCTAGCCTTAGACCTCCTGAAGTTCACTGGCTTTAGGAGCTCCTCCAGAACCCCGGGGTCAATTGATGCTAGAGCTTTGGGCTCTACAAGCCTAAGGTCTAGGAGCTTCCTGAAAACCCTATCAACGACATCCCACCTGGACATCTGGACTAGGATAGCTGTAACAACTATGTGGAATGGATCACTGTAGCCAGCCCACCAACTAAGACTATCACCAGGCCCGGGGAACCAGCCGTAGCCCGGGAGTAGGCTTTTAACATTCTCGAGATCCTCTACGAGCCTGGAAAGCCTCAATTAATACTCCTATACGCTACTGTCAACGAACATCGCACACCTAAATAAGCTCATGCCATCTCCAGGCTCATAGAGCCTAGCAGTACTCGAACCTAACACCTATTTAACCTTAGTAACACCATTCATATAAACTGGTGTGCTCATGACAACCTCCGCTAGGGTCTTCGTAGGGAGGATTAGGGTTAGGGTTTTCGGGAGGGTCGGGAGGATTAAGGGCGTTAGTATCCAGAACTCCAGGTAGGTTAGCATGGCTGTTAGGTTGAGGTTGAAGGTTAGGGGTAAGAAGGGGGGTGTTGTGGAGACTATAGCTCTACTTAACAGTGGTTTTGAAACCCCAACACCCCAGCTACTAGTACCCATAAGTATCGCTAAAAGCCTTAACCTATGGCCTCCGGAAGGTGCATATGAGGTAACCCTAGACACCGCTGGTGGACCTCTAAGAGCATGGTTTTACCCTAAGAGCGCCTATGTTAGCGTTGTATGCGAGGATGTAGTGCCTAAAGAGGTTGAGGTCGACATAGTCGTATCGCCTATCGCAGATGAACCCCTAATAAGTGATATGCTAGCTGAGGAGCTGGAGATCGCAGTTGAATCCTTTGGTAGAGGTCTCTGAAGGTTTAGGTGGGAGCAGAGGTTAAGGCAGAGTGAGAGGAGGCAACTCTAAGGACGCTCTAGAACCACTACTAACATCTCCTCCAAGGGTTTTCCATGACCGGTTACCTTAGCTGATACACCCTACGTTTTTAAACCCCCCGCATTCGTGTAGAGAACATGGTGACTGAGGGTTGTCTGTTAGGCTTGAAGTCGTCGATATCCCCGTTCCTGAGGGTACCAACGTTATTATTGGTAAGACTCATTTCATCAAGACAGTTGAGGATCTCTACGAGGCTATGGTTACAAGCCACCCTAACATAAGGTTTGGTCTCTGCATGTGCGAGGCCTCGGGGAAGAGGCTCGTTAGACATGATGGCAATGATGAGGAGCTCAGGAAGCTAGCTATAGAGGCTTGTCTTAAGATTGGTGCAGGCCACGTCTTCGTCATATACATGAGGGGTGGGTGGCCTATAAACGTTCTTAACGATTTAAAGCACGTTCAGGAGGTTGTATCACTTGAGGTTGCTACAGCTAACCCTGTTAAGGTCATAGTCGCAGATCTAGGCGAGCAGAGGGCCCTACTAGGGGTTGCTGACGGGTTTAAACCTCTTGGTGTGGAGACGGAGGAGGATATAAGGGAGAGGAAGGAGTTCCTAAGGAAGATAGGGTACAAGAGGTAACCTCGCGTCTTGGAATTATTTTCGTTTAAAAGGTTTTCCTACCTAGAATTAATTCTAGGTGGTGTGATTGAATAAGGAGGCCGAGTTCTGTGGTGATGAGCTCTTCGACCACCTGGTGTACAGGGAGCTAGCTTCTATAGAGAGGGATCCTAAGCTTAAATCAATACTTGAGATGTTCTCCGAGCATGAGAGGAGGCATTATGAGTTCTGGAGGAGCCTGGCTGGTGGCTGTAGTAGTGTTAGCATGTGGAGGGTTAAGCTATACGTTCTAGCTAGGAGGCTTCTAGGCCTCACATTCACCCTTAAGTTCCTTGAGAGGCATGAGAGTAGTGTTGTTGAGGAGTACAAGGCCTACCTGGAGAGGCTTGAGGGGCCTGCGAGGGAGGAGCTTGAGAGGATTATAAGGGATGAGGTTGAGCATGAGAGGAGCTTCCTGGATAGACTGGCTGAGATGGAGAATCTCGTGAGGTACCTTGGCTTCATAGCATTAGGTCTAGCTGACTCCATAGTGGAGATTACCGGTGTACACGCGGGGTTCCTCGGGGCTACAGCTACAACACTAGCAGCGGGGGTTGCAGGGCTCATAGTCGGGCTCTCAGCAGCCATAGCTATGGCTGGTGCTGCATACCTACAGGCTAAGCATGGTGGGGTTGGGGAGAGGCTTAGACCAGGCACCTCCGCCATAGCCACTGGGGCTTCATACTTCTTCGCAGTCGTACTACTAGCTATACCATACTTCCTAACAGAGTCAATGTTGCTAGCGTTCACAGCATCACTAACCGTAGCTGTAGCTCTAACAGTACTATTCACAGTCTACAGTAGTGTTATAAACGATAGGGATGTTAGGAGCGAGGTTACAGAGAACCTACTGATACTAATGGGGGTTACCGTAGCATCATTCCTTTTCGGGACATTCATAGGGGAGGTTACAGGGCTAAGAGGCCTAATACACCATTAGACACTAGGTGAACGCAAACCAGCCTTTTTAAGCTTTAAGCTTGACTCATAGCATAGAGGGTGCTCTAGGGTGGCTTTGGAGGAGCTCTTCGACAAGATTGAGCCTAAGAGCCCTGGTCAGGAGGAGCTTAGGAAAGCTCTACTCTCGGACAAGGATCTTGTAGGCGTGTTCGGCCCGACTGGTACTGGTAAGAGTTTATTCGCCATAGCATACGGTTTAACAGCCGTCCACAGGGGTAAGTATAGGAGGCTCGTCCTATCAAGACCCATAATAGATGTTGTAACGGGGAGGGAGATAACGTTGTTCAGCGAACCTGAAACATATTTTAAGCATGCCTCAGAGTACCTCAGAGATATACTAGCTGGGTTTGCTGATGTAAAGGCGTTAGAGGACGCTGTATCCTCTGGGAGGCTTATACTAGCTGACCCACACTTCCTGAGGGGTAGGACTTTCGACGACTCCATCATAGTACTAGATGATGCTCAGAGCGTGCCAGCGGAGACCATAGTTGAGATTGTGACAAGGATGGGTAGGAATAGTAGGTTGGTGATAGCAGGCGACCCCATATTCCAGAGGACCTCGGAGCCTGGAAGGGATGGGGCTACACTAGCTAGGGAGATCCTACTCGGGGAGGAGACAGCTGTAGTTGTGGATCTAGGTATAAAGGATATTGTGAGGCCCGGGGCTAGGAGGGGTGTTAAGCTCCTACTAGAGCTCCAGATGAGGAAGAGGGTTTTAGATGAGGTGGAGAAGAAGGTTAAGGATACGGCTAAGGTCTACGCACCAGATGCCGATATAGTGACAGTTGTTAACCTAACTGATGCTAAGAAGAAGTGGGAGATCACAAGCGAGCATACACCGGATGCCCTAGTAGTGGTTAAGGAGGGGCATCTAGGTAGGATCATAGGGGTTAAAGGCGAGAGGATACAGAGTATAGAGAAGGATGTGGGGATGAAGCTTAGAGCTATACAGCTAACACTAGACCTCAAGGAGTTTGTAAGAGCAGTGCACCCGGTAGCCTGGATACACAAGCACATAGTAGACTTCGACTTCGCAGGTAACAGCCTTAGGCTTGTTGTAGCTAGAGGCCATATGGGGCCTATGCTAGGCCAGAGGGGCTCATACATTAGATTCCTAAACGATGTGATGGAGAAGCTAATAGGAGTTGGAGTCCACGTGGTGGAATCTGAGGAGGAGGTTGAGAAGGGGAAGCCTAAGAAGAGGCGTTGAGCGGGTAGTGGAGCCCAACTACTCCTCCTCGTAAACCTCAACGTATATCCTAGCCTTAACCTTCTCACTTGAAAACGGTGGCACCTCAGGGCCTAGGTCTACAGCGAATACAACACTATTACCTAGATCATCTGTAAACCTGATCTCAGCTACGTATGTAGGCTTAGGCCCCCCCGACTCCAGCATCTTCAGCATGGACTCGTATATCCTGGATATGGCCATCTGGAACGCTACAGGGCTGCTGAAATCCTCGGGTTTAAGTGTTACAGTTGCAAAACTCTTAATCACCTTCCCGACACGCGCTGAACCCTCGTAGACCCTGGATACACTCCTCTCCCTCTCACTCACAACGT
>JAPYWV010000112.1 GCA_028276165.1 Acidilobaceae archaeon | reverse complement strand
CTTAGAGCCTCCTTGGCAACCCTGTTAGCATAGCACTCCAATACAACAGTCCTACGAAGCACCTTAAACTCCAAAAAGTACACCTCAAACCCGTAGCTTCTAAAACCAGAGCATATCTCAAGCTCCAAAGCTTAAATACCCATACACTAGATCTTAATGGTAATCACATCTACTCATAGATATCTAGGTTTAATTGTAAAACTACAACAACCTCCCACATAGGCTCCTCCCGGGAGCTCTTGGATCCTATAGGGTGTTTAGAGTAAAGCAACCTCCCCCTGGATTTAAGTATGTCAACTTGAGATCTACTACCCACAAGTCTAGAACCACAGTTTAGATTTTTGATGGCTCACCCAACACATTACACCATTACACCAAGTATTTACAGCTACCTACACCTATTTAAATCTACCGTCAGCTCTGTAACTGCCTTTCAAGCCAAATCCTAGCCTCCCTGTCCGCTGTAGCAACACTAAACCCGCGGGCTACAAGGTACCATTTAACGGCCTCCATGGGGGTCCAGTTGAGGTCAGGCCTACCATCCTGGGGCATAACAGCTATGATCCTCCTAACACTCCAAGCCTCTCTAACGACATCGAAACCACCTACGAGAGCTCTACCAGAGGTGGGCTTGATGAGCGTAGCTAGCATGTTTATCGTCGTAGTCTTACCACTACCATTAGGCCCTAGTAGGGTTACGAGCTCCCCGTAGCCTGAGGTGAAGCTAACACCCCTAACCCCCCATACACCTCCGGGGTAGAGCTTAGCCAGCCCCTCGGCAACAATAGCCTCGCCACCCAAAACCACCACCTAGCATTTGATGTTAACAGAGCTCGTCAACAATAAGCTTTAGAGTTGAGCCTCCCCAGCAAGCTGAGATAAGGGTATGTGCTGAGAGCTCTCAGCATATGAGTGGAGCTGGCTGAGCACAAAGACTTATAGTTGACGAGCTCCACCCTCCACCTAGGGTCTGGGGTTTGAGTGGGGACGTGGATAGGCTTTTCGAGGTTATAAGCCATAGGGTTAGGAGGTCTATTATCGAGAGTATCGCTGAGAAAGGCCCTAGGAGCTTCACGGAGCTCATGGAGGATACAGGTGTAGGGGATACAGGGACCCTAACATTCCATCTTAGGAAGATGGCTGGCTTCATTAGGAAGAATGAGAGGGGTGACTACGAGCTAACAGATCTTGGTAGGAGGGCTTACGATCTCATAAAAATAGCCCATGGGGGGGTTGAACCTAGGCGTGAGGAGCCCGGAGCCAGGGCTGCCGAGGCTCCCAGGAGCCCTGAGAGCTTGGAGCCGGATATAGTCTACATAAGTGATTCCATTAAAGTCACCATAGATAGGAGTCTACTTGAAACCGTTAAAGCCCAGGGTAAGAGGCTTGTGGTAAGAGATGTTATAAGCGTTGATGTCGCAGACGATGTTGACGCAAAGCTGTTCTCCGAGGTCGTAGATTCTATAAGAGATGTTATCAGACTACGTGTACCAGAACACCTAAGATCAATAGCCACCCTGAAGTCAAGGGATGTCCTTAGCATAACAACTGGTAGATTTCATCCAGGCCTCATACCAGACATGGGGGGCTTTGTGGCTGGCATAGTGGAGCCCATAGTATCAACGGTTTCATCGATACTCGAATCGCTCTCAACAACAGCAGGCCCCCTATCCAAGGTCGAGGAGGCTAAAAGCCTCCTCTACGAGTGGAGGTTCCCTAGCATAACAGGCCTTAGCCTCGACCTATCAGGAGGGTTCGCCAAGGTTAGAA
Organism: Acidilobaceae archaeon; assembly: GCA_028276165.1. GTDB lineage: Archaea > Thermoproteota > Thermoprotei_A > Sulfolobales > Acidilobaceae > DSZV01. Next base: position 2,324 of record JAPYWV010000112.1, on the reverse strand, counting down.
GTGTTGAGAGCGGGGCAGCACTCATTAGGATTGAGGGGAGGGAGGGTAGGTGTAGCTACGATGTAGATGTTGAGGATGGCATCGTAGAAGTCGATCTATCAGGGTGCGAGGCTAGCATAGAGCTGCCTAGGAGGCCACTCGAACTACTTGAAATCGATATGAGTGGGGGAGCTCTAAACATAGACTTAGGCGATAACGTGAGGAGGATCGAGGGTAGCCTGTCAGGAGGGCTAGCAGAGCTAAAGGTGGCTAGAGCTGGGGAGACAAGGGTGGATTTGGATGCCTCAGGTGGTAGGTTCAAAGTACACCTAGACTACGCGGAGTTCCAGGGGGTGTCAGAGGTAAAGCTATCGTTAACCGGGGGGTTAATGGAGTTGAGTGCAACAGCACCAGAGGGGGTTAGAGTGGAGGTATCAACAGTGAGGATGGGAGGTCTAGCGAGCGTAACAGTGGATGAGAAGCTTAGGAACGTGGAGAAGGCGAAGGCGCTGGTGAAGGCTAGGATCGAGGTGACGGGAGGCCTAGCTAGGGTGGAGTTCAGCTCTAGGAGAGCCTAGGGGTGTCAGGATGGGTGGATTAGGTCACATGGATCCCCATTGGAGTCACTCATCATCCACTGGAAACCCTAAACCTCCAACCCTTAAATGCTTAACCTTCCACCCTCTGGTTTAAACAATCCAACCATAGTTAGACTGGGGGGTTACCCTAGCTTACAATACGCTGGATCCAGTTAAAATCGTTACAATCTAGGCAAAGCCCTTTGAACCCCTCGTCCTCAAATCCCCCTCTCGACCCTCTGGGTGGAGCTCTTAACCTAAGGTCTTTCTAGTAGGCTTTATAAAGGAGCTATCCTAGCCTACTAGGAGGTGCTTGTTATTTGGTTGATGTTGTCTTTGTTGATGGGTTGAGTAAGGTTTTCGGCTCTCTTAGGGCTGTTGACTCTGTCTCTTTCACCGTTGGTAGGGAGTTTTTCTCTATAATGGGTCCTAATGGTAGTGGTAAGACCACGCTTGTGTCTATGATCTCGGGTGTTCTTAGACCCTCCTCTGGTGTTGTTAGGATCATGGGTTTTGATATGTGGGGTTCTGGTGGTGAGATGGTTAAGGCTAGGAGTCTTATCGGTTACGCTCCTCAGAAGCCTCCTTTGAGGTTTGATGTCTCAGCTTATGACAACCTCGTGTGGCATTGTCTAATCAGGGGTTTGGGTTTGGTGGAGGCTAGGAGTCGTTCTAGGGAGCTCCTAGAGCTTGTTGGCTTGGGGGAGCATGCTGGTAAGAGTGTTTGGAAGCTTAGTGGTGGTATGGTTAGGAGGCTTGTCATAGCATCAGCTCTAGTTGGGGAGCCTGAGGTTCTAGTGCTGGACGAGCCTGGTTCAGGTTTAGACCCCGGAGCTCTGGATAGCCTTTGGTCTGTGATTCTAAAGCTATCCAAGGGTAGAACAGTGTTATTCACGTCACATAACCCCTTGGAGGCTGAGAGGTTCTCAGATAGGGTTACAATAATGTTCAAGGGTAGGGTTGCTGTAACGGGTAGGCCCTTGGAGCTCATTGAACGTTATACACCAAACCCCATCGTATACGTTACGCTAGCAAGTGAAAGCATTGTGGAGGTTGAAGGTTGCAGTCTACTAGGGAGAATGGGTAGAATTGCGGCCTACGAGGCCGTAGATCAAAGTCTATGCGTACAAAACCTATTAAACCTCAGGGGTTTAGTTGAGAAGATCGAGGTTAGAAAACCAGGGCTAGGAGAGGTTTTCAAGAAGGTCACAGGGGCTTTCATGGAGGTTGAGGGCCGGTGAACCCGTGGATTCTAATAGCTGAAACCTGGGTTTTCGTTAAAAGCCTTCCTAGGAGGAAGGATCTCTTATTCTGGCTCATAGTGTTCCCAGCTATACTACTACTCATGATAAACTTCATATTCTCACCTAGGGAGGCTATGGTGTCCTTCGAGGTAGGCGTTATAGACTTGGATGGGGGCGAGATCTCCAGGGCTATTGTTAGGGCTTTGAATGAAACAGGGGTCCTCAAACCCGTGGTTCTCGGAGGTGGAGTAGATGTAGGTGAGGTTCTTAGGAGGAGAGAATACCCTCTGGTCATAGTGATACCAGAGGGTTTCACCAGCAACATTACAGGGGCTAGCAGGGCCTCGATAAAAGTCTATTACCTAGAGGGCTCTCAGGAGTCTAGGGTGGCCTTAGACGTCTTCAAAGGCTTCATATCAGGGTTTAGGGATAACGTTTCTAGTATTGCAGCCGAGGTGTTCATAGGTAACATGCCCGAGCCTTTCAAGAACATCATGTCAGGCTACATACAATTCATCTCCAA
>JAPYWV010000111.1 GCA_028276165.1 Acidilobaceae archaeon | reverse complement strand
AGATTCAACCCAATCAGGTAGGGGTTCGGCCGAGGATAGAGCCCATAATAGATATGACAGCATGGACTTACCAGTAGAGTTCCTCCCTATGAAGATCGTTAATGGTTTTAACTCTACCTCCGCCTCCTCGAAAGGCCCAAAGTTGCTTAGATAAAGTTTAACCAATACCCAGCACACCCACCATTAACAGGGGATGTCGTTTACAATTATTATAAAGGTAACCCTCATATCAACATCAGTTGGCGGATACCCGGATAACCCCGGTTGTTAGGTGGGTTTAAAACGTCTTCGAAACCTTCTGGAACATGGGGTTTAAGGTTTGGGCCTTGTGTATGTTGCTGGTATAGTGAAGCATCGCGGTAAAGAGGTTAGGGTTAACTTTCTAGTCGACTCCGGGGCCACCTATACTGTTTTAACTGAGAGGGTTTGGAGGGAGCTCGGCCTACAGCCTATCGGTGAGATGGAGTTCATACTAGTTGATGGAACCATCATCAGGAGGAAGATATCAGAGGCCCTCCTAGAGCTACCAGGCTACGGTGAGAGGCACACACCCGTAGTGCTGGGTGAGAGCGAGGACGAAAACCTACTAGGCATGGTAACCCTAGAGATATTCGGTCTCATACTAGACCCGTTCAAGAGGGAGCTGAGGCCAATAAGAGCCTTAATGAAGCGAGTACATGTAACCCCATAACAGGCCGGAGATCCCTTGGGAGGAGAGGGTAGCACGAGACGTTAAAACTCAGGCGAGCGTAGGCGTAGATGGACTCCCAGCTCACGTAGGGTAGGGGGCCTTACATCTATACCAGGGGATCAAAAGGCCAATCTTGAAGAAGGAACACCCATCTAATACCCATGCTGGAGGCAGACCATGTGCATACATCCTTAATCCTTACTATCGAGAGCTCCTTCCCTAATCTAAGGTGGGGAATCCTATGGGCTTAAATAGGGGGTCTAGGCTAGACGTATAACATGTAGTATTCGGTCTTCTCGATCTCCCCCGTTACGGGGTTCACCTTGAGCCCGAGAGTTTCAAGGGTATCAACACCTATAACGGGGATAGCGTTCTCGAAGGCCAGTATCCTCAAAGGCCCCCTCCTACCCTCAATTTCACCCTCAGCTACAAACACCTTAGCTTTCACAACCCTTCCATCGCCAAGTTTAAGATCCACTGTGAACGGAGTTTCGATGAAGTACTTCTCGGCAACATCCAGGGGCATTACTGTGAACGAAGCCCCAGTATCGACCAGGATTTTCTCAAACTCAACAACACCCTTACCCTTAAACCTAGCTTTAACAAACACGTGACCCACAACTAACCCCAGGTGTAGGGATCCTACCAGTGAAACCTTAATTATTGCAACTTCAGTTACTACAGGGACGTGGTAGCGATATAATTAGAGCTTCGCTTCCTTTACGGGGGCAGTCAGCCTCCTCGGCCAGTCTAGAGAGCATGAGAGGATATAAGGTTTAAATGGGGAGAGGGGAGATGGTGATGAACGCCACGGGGCGAGGCCTCAGGAGGGCCCTGAGGCCTATGAAATAGGCCTGTGTTACTGAAATCCTAGGCTTAACCTGGATAGGAGCTCACGTGTCCTCCCCAACAAGCGTTCTATATGCGGTAAGCTTAGTTTAACATGTTCTATGCTTAGAGCGGCCTCGTGGAAACCCCGTACGTGCAGGTCGTAGGCTACACTCCACCCAATGTTGATTAGAGGTTCTTCGAGCTTAAGGGATAGTGTTTTAGCTGCTCTCGATAAAAGCTTAGCCCACCACCTCCCCTCCCTTCTAGCCTCATGAATCTCCGGGATGTTAAACTTGACGGCTAGGGCTTTCACACACTCCTCCGCGACCTTATACAGCTTCTCCGAGCTTTGAACGGGATCCCCTCTCTCCACGTACATTCTAGCCTCCTCAAGATACCTTTCAGCAAGCTCAAGACGGAAGCCAGCCTCGTCACCCGGATCCAGCTCTAACCTCTCGCTAAGCGATAGTAAGAGCAGGTCTACCAGGTCGAAACCCCTCTCCCTAACCTTCTCGTACAAACCCCTAGGAACAGCCACATACTCCAATACGATAGCACCCTAGGGTAACCAATGTTTGAGAATGGTTTAAAGCATTTACCGGGATATACTTCTCTACACCCCCCGTAGATACTGCCTGGAACCAGTTTTGTGAAAACCTGCGGAGATTCCATGGAGGGGGGCTTGTTTAAATTCCGGCCTGTGAGGTAGTAGATTTACACCCAGTAGGTGCCTTCGATGGGGTTTAATGGTGTACCCAACGGTATGTTGTTGGTTGCCTTGTAAGCCTCACGTGTATAGCCTGGGGTGATGAGTGGTTGGAGGCTGGAGTGCAGGTGGGCAGGGGCTTATGTTAGACTCCAGCTCTAGAGTAGCTCCTCGTAGAGTGTTTCCTGTGTTGCTTGTAGTCCTGCTCCTAGTTTTATGTTTGCCCCCATCCTCTTGAGCACCCTCTCTAGTAGTGCTATTGTCGCTATTACATCGTTGTGGTTTACTGAGCCCATGTGGCCTATCCTTATGCTCTTCCCTCTTAGTGCTGGGTGTATTGGCATGGCTACTACTATGTTCCCCTCCATCATGGCCTTTCTAACCTCGGCTGGGCTCACCCCCTCTGGTAGGTATACGGCTGTTACAGTGTTGGCTGCTATCTCCTCGCTTCTAGCTACAACTTCTAACCCCATTGCTCTAAGCCCTGCTCTTAGGGCTCTAGCCAGGGCCCTATGCCTCTTAAACCTCCTCTCAAGCCCCTCAGCTTGTATCTTTTCAAGCGATCTTGCTAGAGCTGCTATCAGGTGTGTTGCTGGTGTAGCGTAGTATGCCACCTCACCCCTCTCATAGGCCTCCATAACCTTAGCCCAGGAGCTCAACCTAGCATAGTAGCCTCTCACCCTACCCGAGTTCTCGTTGAAAGCTTGTACAGCTCTCTCAGTACACAAGGCTATCAAGCCTAGGCCTGGGGGTGTCTCAAGAGCCTTCTGGCTTGCTGTAACAACAACATCAACACCCCAATCACTACAGCTTAGAGGCTCGGCTGCAACACTCGACACACCATCAGCCACTAGGAGGACATCAAACCTCCTAGCTATGGATGCGAGCTTCACGAGATCAGCTCTAACACCAGTACTAGTCTCAACATGGGATACGAGCATAGCACCATAGCCACCGCGGGAAAGCTCCTCTACAATAGAATCTAGGGGTACAACGTCCCCGAGCTCGCTGGAGAGCACTGTTACATCGTAGCCATTAGCTCTAGCAATCTCACCCCACCTATCACCGAAGAAACCATGGGATACAACTAGAACCCTAGACCTAGGGTCAACAGTGTTCAGAAGAGCAACCTCCATAGCCAGGGTACCACTACCGGGTATCACGAAGACGGGGGAGTTACTACGAGCCCCAACAACAACCCTAAACCCCCTAATAACACTACCATGTAGGACTGCGAAATCAGGGCTCGTATGCTCGTAGACCGTAGAGGCCATAACCCGGAGAACATCAATACTAAAAACAACAGGACCTGGGGTCATGAGTATCCTACGCTCATCAGGGTACATGTCTAACACCACTAGAGGTTACCTAGGAAAGGTTACTTAAATAAGCTTGCTACGAGCCCTCTACGGGTGTAGGCTTGCTTTTAGCAATCTTCTCCAGGATCTTACTTACGATGAGATGGGGTAGGTCGTGTCTCATATAGGCTGTCACTATCTTCCTCTCAGCACTTCTAAGCATCTCGTTTAACGTCGACTTACTCAAACCTAGCTCTTTTGAGAGCTTCTCAAGGGTTACACTACGAGGTTGATCGTAGTAGCCTCTGAAGTAGGCGTGGTAGAGGACCTCCTGCTCCTTAGGTGTTAACATGTAGCTCATCATCTCCTCAGCTGTACCAGATACCAGGATATCGAATAAACCCTCGTCAACACAGCCTCCACCAGCTGAGACGAACTCGAAGAGTAGGCCCATGGGTGTTACAAGCATGGTCTTAGGCACAGCTTCACCGCTACTGTGAACCAAGGGGCATAGCTTGCACACACTACCATGCCTAAACCATAAAATAACATTACCCCTACCCTTATAGATAACC
>JAPYWV010000024.1 GCA_028276165.1 Acidilobaceae archaeon | reverse complement strand
GGTTCGAGACCGTGTGGTGCTATGGCGGTAGATGGGTCCGGGATGTATACTAGAACCCTACCCTCGTCTACCACAGCCAGCCTCATGGGAGATCCTCCTGGCAACATCGACAGCTGATGCTAGCAACCTACCTCTATTCTCTACTGTAACCTCGACTATAGAACCTCTACTTGATAGAAGTCTGTAGACCTCCGGATCCCTATCCCTCAACCCCCTATGGACTACAGCTAGGTAAAGCTTACCAGACTCGATACACTTGATGATAGAGCTCCTAAGCATGGGGACAGCTAGCTCCATAGGCCCGATCTCATCCACAGCTATGATATCCATGCCTGTTAAGGCTCTCTCAAGAGCTGGAACCCCCACATTTAGGACATCATCGATTATAACGACGTACTTACCCACCCTAGGCCCTTTGAAATCTCCAACCCTAGCAAGCCACCCCCTGGCACCCGTGTGTAGATCTACTATCATGAAGCCGACCCTGACACCACCCACCCTAACCTCAGGGGCATGTATACCACCAACACTACAACCGATCTTCCTCAACTCCTCCACAATCCTCATGAACACAGTACTCTTACCAACACCAGGTGCCCCCGTTAGATAGAAACCCCCACCCCTAGAAGGCAACCTACCCCCTTCCTACCCAGAATACCATGAGGGTTTAAAGGTCTTAACCTCAGGTAACCCCAGGTTATTTGTTGAGAAGCTCTATGACCTCACCTTGTGTGTAAACCTCTATACCCCTCCCCTCTAAGTCCTCCTTCACCCTCCTATCATCCACTACTACGTAGTGTTTCGTACCCGATACCCTAGCTAGCCTCATCGAGTTTATGGATTTAAGTTCTAGGCTTTCAAGACTCTCCTTCCCATGCCTAATGACTAGGAGTACCCTCTCATCAGCCCTGGAGCCCACTATGTCCACCGTCGTCCTCCTAGCATGGACTATACTGAAGTTCCTCTCCATAAGCTTTCTAGCTAGCTCCTCCTCCTCCTTCGAGTCGAATGATGTGGGTTCTAAACCACGCCTACCGGCTTTCGGGCTATCGAATATGTCTACAGGCTCTAGTATGTCCTCTCCCAGAATCTCAACCAGCTTCTCGGCCTTACCTATAGTCGGTTCTATGTACCCTCTCTCGTACTCGTATACAGTCCTCCTGGTAACCCTCAGCCTATAGGCTAGCTCGCCTAAGCTTAACCCCTTCTCAATCCTCCTCCTCTTCATAGCCTCCCTATTAATCTTAACCTTGAACATATCACCACACTGGTATATGTAGACGTTAGCTTTACCCGATAAGACCCTCTCCAACGTATTAACGTTAACAACTCTAATGTTGTGAGCCTCGTATGCAACCTCATCCAGGAGCTCCACACCACCCATAGAGTTGGCTACAACCAGAGCTCCGGAGCCTAAAGTGGAGGCTATCTCTCTAAGCTCCTGCACATCCTGTTTAGATAAACCCTCTACATCATCCATAACCTTGAGTAAAACCAGCCTACCGTCTCTAAGCTTAGTAACAACATCTATGCTACGTCTATGAGGCTTCCTAGGGTATTCTAGAACAGCTAGGTCTTCTACATGCTTGTAGATAGATCCGATAACTCTGTACAGTGTATCAGATAAACTCTCAAATCTCAATCCCCGCTCCCACCCCTCATGGGAGGTCTTAGACCTTCTAACCGTAGACCTCTCATGGTAAGGTAACCTTGGTAAGCCCCCGGCCGTTATAGTATATTTATGCTAGGGTATAAAAGGCTTATGCCCTACTATGGTAGTGGTGTAACACCCTAGGGTGTATAGCTTGTCCGCTCCTAGAGCTTGGGAGTTTGAAGAGCTTCTCGAGGATATGATTAAGATAATGTACTTGGAGGAGAATAGCGATTCATACCATAACGGTTTCAGGAGGGGTGGCGTCATAGTCCTAAAGGGTTTTAAAGGCCCCATAGCCGTTGTTGGTGACATCCACGGTGATTTCAACACCTTCATGAGGATCGTGGGGGAGCTTGATAGAGAAGGGTTCTTGGATAGCGGGCTCCTAGTACTCCTTGGTGATTACATTGACAGGGGGCCCCCGGAGGGTCAGGTTCTAACACTATCCAAGGTGGTGGAGCTCAAGAAGGCTATGGGTTGGAGGCTTGTTGCTCTAAGGGGTAACCACGAGCCACCAAGGGATTTAAAGCCGTATCCCCACGATTACCCCTATGCTTTGAAGGAGCTTTATGGAGCAAGCTCACGTAACCTCTATGAGCTCTCACTAAACCTCTTCAACATACTACCGCATGCCCTGGTGGTAGAGGGGGTGGCTTTAATGTTACACGGAGGCCCTCCAACAACTCTGAAGAACCAGCTACTAGAGTACCTTAGCTGGAATAGGCATAGGAGTGTAATAGAGGAGATCCTGTGGAACGACCCCTCAGAGTATGTTGAGTATAGAGCCCCAAGCCCCCGGGGGGCTGGATTCCTGTGGGGCCACAGGGTTACAGAGCACGCGTTAAAGGTAACTAGAACGGAGCTCATAATAAGAGGGCACGAGGCTGTACACGAAGGCTACAAATTAAACCATGGAGGAAGGGTGGTAACGTTATTCAGCAGGCTCGGGCCACCGTACTACAACATAATGGCATCATACGTAGCATGCACCTCTGAGGAGCTAGTATCAGATGCATCGAAATGCGTTAAGAGACTAACGGGGCATGAAGTCGAGCGGTTGTAAGGTTATGGGGGTGCAGTGGGGTCAGGCGATTACATGGATACCCTCTAGCATTGATATTAAGCCTTTTAAATCTCCTCTGTAAAGTACTCCGTCTTGGAAGCCGGGTCGTCTAGCGGCCCAGGATGCGGGGCTTTGGCCCCCGTGACCGGGGTTCGAATCCCCGCCCGGCTACCAGCATTATATCTAAAGGCTTCCTCTTCCAAACTACTACCCTAAGGGTGTAGCTATGGTTAACTATGTCTTCAAGGTTGTTAGTATCTATGAGGCGTGGGCTAACGGTAGGGATCTTACTAGTGATGAGATCTACGAGGCTAGTAGCCTCCTTGGATCTCCTACGCGTAAGCTTGAGGTTTTCCTATCCAGGTTTAGGGATGTCTTCGGCCAGGTTGTTGAGGAGAGGTGTTGTGATGTTGGCGGTGGTAGGGTTTGCATATACTCTTGGAGTAGGAGGGCTTTTAAGAGGTATTTCCCTGTTGCTCTCGATGCTGGCGGCACTGTGGTATACTATGAGGGTGGTGTTGCTAAACTCGTATCCTACCCGCTCCACAGGGCATTTGATCTAGGTGTTAGGGGTGTTGAGCTCCCAAGCGAGAGCCCTAGCATTATAACACCTAGGGTTGACGGGTGGCAGGTTAACCTATACTGGGATCCGGTGCTCAACAAGTGGGTGTTCTCAACACGCTACGTACTCCACAACATGGTCTTTGTTAGAGGTGAGCTTAAGGTTGAAGAGTACGGTTTAACGATTAACCCTATAGTGTCTGTTGCAGAGGCCCTAGCGTCTAAGATAGGGCTCTACAGTAAGCTTAACGACTTCAAGGGGTGGACTTTCACGTTTATGATAGAGGGGAGCGAGCCTGCAACATGGGTTAAAGGGCCTCCCGAAGTTAGCAGGGTTGACGAGTACAAGTTCATCCTGGTAGCTGCTAGGAAGCCTGGTGGGGAGCTCCTAAACCCCATCGACTCGTTGAAGGTAGCGGAGATGCTGGGTGTTGAGGGTATAGCTATGAGAGCTCTAGAGCTCAAGGCCCTGGAGGAGGTTAGAGAGTCCGTAGACCATCCATCGATATTCCTCTGGTACCTGTCGAGAGGTGATCCAGAGCACCCCGAGATATACGAGGTTAGATCTGAGGTCTACGAGGACTACGTAAACGCTGTAAGAGGCTCGAACGCTAAATCCTACATGCTACTCCTAACCTCGGGATCCAGTAGGGTTGTTGAAAGGCTAAGGGGGGCTATAGGTGATAACATTGTATCCGAGACCTTACAGAAGCTAGGAGAGCTAGGGGAGGTTCTCGAAGAAGCATCAAGATCCAACCCCGATGATCTGAGGAGGTTACTTAGAGCAAAGGGGCTTAAACAGGACGCTATATCCACGGCCATGAAGGCTCTAGAGGAGGGGAAGCCCATGAGAGCCATTAGGATACTACTGTCAAGCCTACTGGAAGGCTGGAGTATCGAGGATACACCCCTGATTATAGCTAACCTAGTGGAGGATGTTAGAGCGGTAGCAAGAGGCTTATAGGGGGCTAGGGCGTGGTGGTATGGTAGTGGAGGGAGGCCACCCCTTCGACGAGTCTAGAGCTCTAGCAGTAGCTGAGGTTATGAGATTAGCCTACATGAGGGGGCTGGTTCAGGTTAAGGGTGGTAATGTAAGTTTCATAGACAGGCTTAGGGGGCTCGTGTACATAACCCCAACGGGTGCCCCCAAGCACTCACTAAAACCAAGCGATATAGCGGTTGTAACAGTGGATGGCGAGAGGATCAAAGGTCTACCGAGCATAGAGTACCTAATGCACCTACACATATACAAGGCGGTAGAGGAGGCTAACGCGATAGTACACGTACACCCACCATACACCCTGGCAGCGGTGGAGGCCGGCTTAAAACTAGACCTAGAGGTTCTAATAGAAGCATCACTTAAAATCAAATGCTACGCCATCGTGCCAAAACTAAAACCAGGATCAGAAGAGCTAGCCATAACGGTAGCTAGAACCCTAAAAGAAACAGGATGCAACACAGCAATACTAAGAGGACACGGGGTCGTAGCGTACAGCAACCAGGACCCCTACGACGCACTAGACATGGTGGAATCCCTAGAGGACCTAGCAAAAATCCACCTACTAAGACGACCAAACCCAGCATAGCACAACCCCTCTCCACTATAGATAGCAGCTCTACACCTCTTAACCAGGATGGAGTTTTAAAAAGCTAAGATCGGAGCCCGAGTATACCCTCCTCTCTAAGCCTCCTAAGCTTTGGGTATATAAATACCACCTTAACCAACGTGGCGTACACCTTAAGCTTCATACCATACTCCCTTAGATCCATCCTATCAGACTCGTAACCTTCCAGCCATATGAGATCACCGATCCTCTCCAGCTCTCTTATATCGGAGAGGGTTAGCTCCTCAGGGTCTTTAGCTAGGAGCTCATCAAGCCTCCTAGCAACCTCCTCGGTATAGTACTTTGATGTAGGGTGGGGTCTTAGAGGGCTTAGAATGCCTTTAAGGGCTAAAACCTCACCCTTAGATAGAACACCCCTAACCTCAAGAAGGGATAAAAGAGTCTCGTTATACTGGGTGAGAACATCCCTGAGGCTGGAAAACCCCCTCTCAAGCTTCTCAATCCTCTCTTCTATCCTCTCGAACCTCTCATCCATTTCTTTGAACCTCTCATCTACCTTTCCGAACCTCTCTTCTATCTTCTCGAATCTCTCGTCTATCCTTTCGAACCTCTCTTCGATTAAAGCGAACTTCCTACCAAGCCAGTATGCTAGTGTAGCTATGCTTGTTATCACTGGGATTAGTATTGATAATATTGTCACAACGTCAACCAAGCCAGCCTCCCATGTATCATGTATTGTGGGGGCTAATATACCTAGCGTTTTCCCCTCCCACGTTTAAGGGGTTACCGTATTGTTGTAGCTATTCGGCTTTTCCACATCTATTCTAGGTTTGCCTTTATAACTCTTAGGGCGTTCTCGTAGGCTATTCTCTCTACATCTCTGTCTCCTAGTCCTCTCTCCTTCAGCTTAGCTAGTAGGTTTACCACCTTATCTATGGACTCGAAGCCTTTCGGTGCTGGTAGGCCTAGGAGTCCTAGGAAGTCTGTCCCTATGGCTGCTATGTGCGACCCATAGGTTTGATGTAGGTGGAGGTATTGCTCTACTAGGTCTTCTAGTGTAGCTTGCCTCCCCCTAGCTATCAGTGGTCCTATGCACGAAAGTCCTATGACTCCTCCGTTCTTGTTGAGAGCTTCTAGTACCTCGTCGTCAACATTCCTAGGTGTATCAACAAACCTCCTTAGGTTCGCGTGGCTTATCAAAACAGGTTTCCTGGATACAGCTAGCACGTCTAAGGCCGTCCTCTTACTAGCATGTGCTATGTCGACTATGACTCCTAGCTTGTTAGCTATTCTGACAAGCTCTTCACCCTCATCTGTTAAACCGTAATCCCTCCTAGCTGACGCGCCACAACCATACCTATTACAGTGATTCCATGTGATCCCGAGGCTCCTAACACCGAGCATGTAGGCTATTCTCAAGTCGTAGGGGTCTGCTAGAGGCTCAGCACCTTCAATGTGTAGTAGCAAGCCGACCTTAGAAGAATCCCCTAAAACCTTTTCCACGTCAGCGTAGCCCGTCACAATACGGAGCTCCCCGTGGTGCTCCACAAGCCTATAGTATATCCTAAGCTGCTCTAACAGGATGGACTCGGAGCCCCTAAACGCTATACCAGGAACCCACACGTTATAAAGCTCATAGTAGGTCTTTGAAATACTGGGATCGAATGTCTCAAGGCCTGTGAATATCGATGCGAAGACAAGCCTAACACCACCCCTAAGATACTTGGGTATATCAGCATCCCTACCATCAACGTCCAACGAGAAATCAGCAAGCCTATAACCACCACCATGAAGCATGAAATACGTAGATATATCCTCATGGAGATCCACAACCGGGACCAAGTTCAGAGCACCTCTGGAAGGGGATAGGAGAGGGCAACCTTATAAAACATTCCCTCATTAAAACCAACTAAGGCCCATGGGGGCTTAGAGGATGGAGTTGAAAGTAGCTATGCAGACATCCACCCTTAACTCCTTGAAATTACTAGTAAGCTGCACTAGAGGGGATGGTAAGGGGTTTAAACTCCCTCCTAGCCATCTCAAAGAGCTCATCAAGCGGTCTAGGCACCATAGCGTTATGGAAAACAGCTAAACCACCTCCCCTCAACTTCTTTAAACCCCTGGGTACAGATTCTTCTCCACATCGACGAAAAAAAGAGATCCAAGCTTTCATCCTCAAGCCCGCTAAGGTATCCAAACCCTCCATGTTCACAGTAACAACCTTAACCGTGGAGCCCGCGATCTCAGATAGTATGTTTCTCAACAATTCCTAGCTTATGGTATGAGCTCCGGGTATCGAGGAGAGCTGGTGGCTAGGCGAGATCTCTAGTTCAAGGAATCTCCTGTACAGCTTCTCCGCAATCAGAAGGATATGCAATCCACCTAGCATGGTAGACGCCCGGGAGCCGTGTCTAGGCTGTTTTTAGTTTGCCACCTCTAGGTATAAATGTTAAATAGGTTTTCTTGAACAAGATATCTTGTTGGGTGTAGGGGGTTGGTTGTCGTTAGGGTCTCTAGGGTTGATGTAGATGAAATGGGTTTGTACAGGGCTGGTCTTGAGGTTAGCTATTCTGGGAGGGTTTACGAGTTTAAGGTTGAGAAGTTGTTGAGAAAGCCTGTAAGGGCTAAGGCTAAGGTTGAGGGTGAAATTCTAGTTATAAACCTAGAGGATGGCGAGGGTAAGCCACTCTCAACGTGTTGTATACACGTAGGCCATCTTGAGAGAGGGTGTGTTGACTGTAGAAGCCTCCTCACACCCCCCTCTTGCTCTTAGCCTTACCTGTAAACCTCCTAAGAACCTCCTCGTCAGGCTCAACCTTAGGCCTCCTAGCTTGTGTTATGTAGCTTGAGAGAGCCAGGGAGCAGTAGGGGCATAGGTTTAAGGTAACCCCGCCTATGGTGTATGGTGTTACACTAACCCTCCTATGGCACACATCACACTTAACCCACGCAACTATCATCCACTAAACCAACCCCTAACCGTTTTACGTAAAACAAGGTTATTTAAATCTATCATCTAAACTATCGGGGAACGCTGAAGGGGGTAAGGTTTTTAAGCCTATAGTACGATGGTATAGTAGGTGGCGGATGAAGAAGCTTGCCCCCACTGGATTGGTGACAGGATTACCGCGTTCTGACGCTCTAGGAGGCTATTTTTGGGTGTTATGTTTTGTTAATGGGCGTTTAAGCTAGGTAGGCTATATCCCTGTTAGCTCTCCATAGGATCTATGTCTCCTCCCTCTCCCTAGCTTGCCTTCCGCTGCCTCCTTTACATACACTATGAAGTCTTCTTCGTACGGTACTCCTACGAATACTAGGATCCCGTTTATCGCTATTGCTGGTACCGACATGACCCCGTATTTGTCGGCTACATCCGGGTTCTCGTAGGCCTCCACGGCTTCCGATAGTACTACTGGGTTTCCTTGCTTGTATGCCTCGAAGGCCATCATGTGTGCTAGGAGCACTGCGTACGGGCAGTACGGGCATGATGGTGTTACTATAGTCTCTATGTGGACTTTACCTCTTAGAGTTGATAGGACCCTCTTAGTCTCCTCCTCAAGCCCGCTCTCATCCTCACTAATCCTCATGATCGTCTCCACAAGAGCTCTAACCTCCTCCCCCGCTGGTATACCAGTCCACCTGATAAGCCCGCCTAGCAGGCTTACAGTCGGAACCCTTGAGACACCCTGCTTTCTAAACTCCTCCCTATGATCCCTATTATCGTAGTCTAGGATCCTAAGCTCTAGAAGCCTACGACCATCCCTAACAGGGCTTGCATTCCTAAAGAACCTCAAGAGGGCTAGGGTATCACTACAGGTTTCACACATGCTACCAACGAAGACGTAAACCTCAACAGGCTTAACCATAGTAGCTAGAGTCTCCTCCAAATCCCTTCTAAACTCCTCAGATAGATCAAGCTCGTAAAACCGAACCACAACCTACACCTTGGGTAGAGTAGGGTTTCGAAGTAACCCTAATAACCTTTTATTAATACTGTAACATAGAGCTCCTGTCTTCCTTCGAAGTTCTAGAGCTATGAGTGTGTTTGCGAGTAGTACTTTACATAAACCCTCTTTAACTCCTCTAGCTTCTCCAAAGTGCTCCTGGTATTCTCGATGAGATCCGTGTATAGTGGTTTTGCTAGCGGGTAGAGTTTTAGGAGCTCCTCCAACTGGGATCTTTTATCTTCTATGAGCTCCTTCAGCTTATCCACTACATCCACCAGCTTCCCATAATCTACAGCTATTTTTAGGAGCTCCTCCACCATCCACTCCCTGGTATCCCTGATGACTACCGGTATGTCTACACTCCTAGCTACAGCTACCAGGTCTGGTATTGATATGTAGACTCCCGTCTTATACGGTGTTGACAGGTGTTTTGAAACACTCTTTATGAGTAGTGTTAGTGATGGAGCCTCCTCCCCCAACTCAACCACCAGGCTTTAATCTAATGTAATCCCCCTCGATTGCAATCTCCAAGCCTAGCTTTGATGCCATCAGCCTGACCAACTCCACATCATCATGCCACCTCGGCTTGACTACTATATCCCCTTTCACCCCTGCTATGTAGTGTGTTGGTAGAGCCTCTACTATGATAGCGTTAACACCCCCTCCGCTAGCCCCTCCCAGGAGCCTCCCCTCGACAACGTCCATTGCCTTAAGCACTCTACCTCTAAGGGTGTAGTTTATAGCTGGTATGGAGTCTGGAGTTGGGAGGCTTATGAGTGGTTTTAAGGTCTCAAGACTACCTGGAAGTATGTTAACTAGGCTCCTATTCTCCCACGCAACTTTAACCCCATGTGTATAGGCTAGCTTAAGGTATGCGTAAAGCCTCCTATTAGACTCTAGGAGCCCCTCCAGGGTACTCTCTACAAGCTTTGATTGCTCCTCGTAATCGGCTTTAATAGCCTTTAAAACCTTATCCTTAATCGCTGGCATCCACTTAGGGGAGCATATGTAGATGTCAAGCCTCTCCTCCCACTCCCAAGGCTCCCCACCATACCTACTCCTAACAGTAGCTATGAAAGCTATATCCAGGGCCCTGAGATCCCTTATTGAGCCACCGGTGAGGTCTAGGAGTCTCTCAACATAACCTTGATCTAGACACAGGGTATGGGGGGTTAGGTTGAAACCTACATCTTCAAGCGAGCTTATGTAGTTGAAGACGTGTACAGCCTGCTCCCCCCTGTTTAACAGGTCATGGTATACCATGAGACCTAGGTGTTCTAAGAACTCAGGATGCTCTGAGATCCTTGAGAGTACCTCCGATATAACCTCATACCCAGCTCTAGCCTTCAAACTCCTCATGAACTCGTAAACCTCAGGAGGCCAACCTCTAACCTCAGCCTCCTCCCCTACATCTGAGGCGTAGAGTGAGATGACAATAGCGTTAGCTAGAGGTGGGAACGCTGATAGTATGTTTATAGCACCTAGAACCTTCATCCTAGACATTACAAGCTCCCATATTGTCATGAGACTATACCCTCCGTGAACGTTAACGCTAATGTGAGCGGTAACCTCTGAGAATAGACTCTACATCCTTGTGAACTACAGGGCATCCTAGGCCTAGATCCTCATAGTAATGCTTACAGTTGAGATTACAATCAACTAGTAGGATCTTGTACCCTCCATCATCCAATCTAAGCCAAACCCTATGCTTACTAGATGATATGGTAGGCGGTATTATATCCATCACACCTTTAAGAGCTAACCTAATCCCGGGTACTACGAGATCCCTATGAAGGCCTATCACTCTAGCGAACAACTCTATAGGCGTAAACGGTTTATCCTCCCCCCCTAAACTCTTACATATAACCCTCCCTGGTTTAAATCTATATAAGCTAATAAGCCTGTAGAGCCTTATAACGTGGAGGGAGGCTTCATCGAAAAAGCATATGTTAGCATTCGTTATGTTAAGACCCCTTATTGATATGGAGAAGGCTAGGAGTGTTAGGAACGATAGTAACTCTAGCTCGCTAACACCCCTAAGACCCCATATTGTTTGAAGACACTCGTAAAGCCTCCTAGGCCCCATAGCCTCGTATGCGTAGAGGGCTATACAGGTTTTAGAGTTAGATCTAAACGTTTTCCCAAGACACTCTAGAAGCCTCATGGAAGCCAGGATCCTGCCCCTCTTATACACGGTGGTGAGAGGTAGTCCCGTTTCTCTAGCGGCTCTATACAGTGTATACTCCCTCCCCGGCTCCTGAGCGTAGAAGCTCATTATCCTCAATGCAACCCCGTCTAGCTTTGGGACAAGAGGCTTCCAAGCATCCCTGGTTATTTCAGTAAGCGACCCACATTTAGGTACATCACTATGTAGGTCTAAGCTCAAAGGATGCACACCTCTACATGGAGGTATCAGCTTCTGAACCTTAAATAATTGTAGCATACATTTTTCTATTGACATATATCGTTTATCCCTTTAACCACTTCCACGACGTATGTTAAATATACTCCCGTCCGGCCTGAAATAATGTTTATAAAGGGGGATCTATCCTCTCTGGAAGTGAGGTGCGGTAGTGCTATGCCCCGGCTTGCCATGGCTACTATAGAGGACTTGTGCATGCTCTGCTGGGCTTGTGTTGTTGCATGTAAGCAGGAGTTCGACGTACCGCTTGGTAGGTGGCGTCTCTGGATTACAGAGGTTTATGAGGGTGAGTACCCTAACATAACAGGTTACATTATACACTTGCCCCAGTGCAATCACTGTGAGAACGCTCCATGTGTCAACTCGTGTCCTACAGGAGCATTATACCATACAGGTGACGGGATAGTTAGGCTTGATAAGGATCTCTGTATAGGTTGTAGGGCGTGTACTAGAGCGTGCCCCTACAATGCAGTATACATAGACCCTAGGACTAATA
The DNA here is from genome assembly GCA_028276165.1 of Acidilobaceae archaeon. Classification (GTDB taxonomy): domain Archaea; phylum Thermoproteota; class Thermoprotei_A; order Sulfolobales; family Acidilobaceae; genus DSZV01. The sequence continues at coordinate 6,407 of JAPYWV010000024.1, read as the reverse complement.
AGGCTGATAAGTGTAGCTTCTGCGAGCACCTGGTGGAAGTAGGGCTACAGCCGGCATGTGTAGCAGCCTGCCCCACTGGGGCTAGGATATTCGGTGACCTCGATGACCCCAACTCGCTCATAGGGAGGCTATACAGGGAGGGTAAGCTGATAGGTGTTGGTAGGGTTGCAGATAAGGTTAAACCTAGGCTCCTCTTCGCACCATTTGGAGCCTTTAGACCTGTAGATGTTAGAGCCGGGGCTTTCGAGAAGAAGGTCTCCCCTGAGAGGTGGAAGGCCCTCACAGAGATGGACCTCGACATGACCCAGTGGAATCCAAACGCTGATCCGAGACTCCAGCCTGGAGCTGTAAGCCAGTGGAGTGCAGAGCCCTACCTAGGCCAGTGGGCTAAGATAAGGTTAGCTAAGGACCCAACTATAGCGGATCTAGCCTCTATTGTTAGGTTCACTAGGGAGAACCTTTCCAGGGCTGCGGTAGCACTACTAATACTGTTCCTCGCTGGAACCCTATGGTCAACAGTGATAAGGCCCATACACCCGCCTGAGTGAGGTGACCCCCATGGCTAAGTATGAACCTGTCAAGACTGTTGGGGGTAGGGTTTACATATTGAGGTTCAGGCCCATAATACAGGTAGGCCATATCTTCCTATTAATCGGCATGGTCTTCTGCTTCTTCACAGGGCTAGCTATGTTCTTTAAGTTCGGTGAGACAGCCATATTCGCTGGTAACATTGGAAGGTGGCTTGGACTACCAGCTGAGACTACTGGAAGACAGCTTATAAGCTGGCTTCACGACTGGATAGGCCCTATACTAATGTTAATAGGCATATTGATAGTTGTGGGGGCTAGGGGTATAAGGGGTGATTCGATAAGAGAGGCTATGGTGACAGGAAGGGATCTCAGAGAACTATGGCTAGTATTCATGGCGCACCTTGGGAGGGCTAAGAAGCCTAAATACGACTTCTACAGCCCCCTACAGAAGCTATGGATACTAGCTGTGGTTATAGGCTTAACACTACTGGGGATCTCAGGGATCTTCCTAGTGCTAGAGAAGTGGTTCGCCATACAGATACTTGGAGGTAACCTTAGGATGCTCATGTCCCTACTCCACATCATAGGAGCATTCATATTCTTCACAGCCCTACCAATACACTTCCTGATGTCAATACTCCCGCTGAACTGGCCTATACTAAAGTCACAACTACTATTCAGAGGGTATGTTGAGTTTGAGTGGTGGAAGGCACACCACCCAGCTTACGTTGAGAGGGTGATGAAGAAGGAGGGGGGTGGTGGTAGGTGAGCTTGCTAAAGGAGGTTAGAGGCCTGGTAGGCTCGAAGATCGATAGGAGAACCTTCATAAAACTAGGGTTGGCAACAGCAGCCCTAGGCCTAGCTAGTAAGGGTTTGAAGGCTAAAGCTGAGATCCTAAGGGAGGTTGAGGAGGCTAAAACATGGTGGCATGGGGAGACGGGAAGGGTTAGGGGGTATGCTGAGCTACTAAGAGTCCCAGATCCAGGTCCTATAGTTGAGACTGGAACCACGATGACACTTTCAACACCAGAGGGTCTGAAGGAGTACAGGCTACACTGGTTCAAGAACTGGCTTGATTGGAGCGAGCCTGAGGGTACAACTTGGCCTAAGGATGTGAGGAGGAAGTACTTCATAGCACCTGGAGGTGTATGTGGCCACTGTGAGGTCTCATGCCACTACATAGTGTGGATTGATAAGGAGACCAACCTTGTAAGAAAGGTTATGGCCAACCCATTTGCTAAGAACAACTGGGGTCTATGTGCTAGAGGGCAGGGTAGCGCTCTAGCAGCAGCAGTCCCCGACAGGATTACATTCATATTATCGAAGATAGATCCTAAGACTGGGAGAAGGGTAGGGGATAGGGGTGATGACAACTGGGTTAGGATATCGTACGATGAGTCGCTTGATATAGCTGCTGAGTACTGGTCCCGAGGCCTCTACGGCTGGTTTGTCAGGAAGGATCCTGCAGAGTCTAAGACACTGTACTGGATGGAGGGTAGACCTCTACAGATAGGCTGGGCTACCCATGGTGGGTGGCTTAAGCCTTGGGAGCAACAACATAGCTTTATGAGCCACACTAACCTCTGTAGTGCCGGAGCTAGGCTGGGTAACGCGTCGTGGACTGATATGGATAGGAATAGCCCTGACTACTTCAACGCTAAACTCATAGTACTCCACGGTAAGGGTATACTGGGTGATACAGGACACTACCTGATGAGCCATGGTCCTAGAGCTGCAATAGCTAGGTTTAAGGGTGCTAAGGTTATATCCGTTAGGGAGAAGTACTTCCACACAGACCTACTAGCAGACTACTGGCTAGCAGCATGGCCTGGAACTGAGGCCGTTCTATGGCTAGCTGTAGCCAACGTTCTAGTTAACGAGCTTAAGGCTGCAAACTGGGATTTCGTGAAGAGGTGGTGGAACTGGTATTGGCTTGTAATGGATAGGGATGGTGTCATAAAGTTCCTGCTTGAGAGAGGTTACATCAAGACACCACCACCAGAAGACATCTACGAGAGGCTCCCGGACGGTAGGTGGGCTGTAAAAGAAGATAAGTGGGATAAGGCCTTCGAGTGGTTTAAGACGTTCCTCAGCGAATACCTATCAAACTTCACCCCAGAGTACGCAGCATGGGTTACAAGGCTTAACGCTAGAACACTACCACCAGGTAAACCTACGGTAGATGAGATTAGGAAGGGTGCTGAGCTGATTAGAGCTATAGCTAGGGAGATAGCAGCTGCTGGGACAGCTATAAGCTTCCACCAGTGGAGAGGTAACAGTCAGACGCATGGAGGTTGGATGGCTCAGAGAGCTGCATTCCTAGCAGTTATAGCTTTAACAGGAGCCTACGGCACTATAGGAGGTACCGGGCAGGCTAAATGGCATGAGGAGAACCTATCATTCCACGGTTGGAAGGGTAGTGTAGCTACGGTGTTTAAGAATAAATCACTAACACCTCCACCCATATGGAATGAATACGTATGGTCCCCTGAGGAGCAAGCCTTCGGCCACTACGATCCAACCAACACTAATATCTTCAAATGGTATGATGAGGAGTGGAAGGGCTACTGGAGGAGGTTTGGATTCGCCATACCAGATAGGATGCACGTACACTTCAGTAGAGTCGTTAACCCACCTGCAGCCTACCAGGCGGGAATACTATGGGCTAGGCTTCTAAGCGATACGGATAAGATAGAGCTGGTGATACATGCTACACCCTTCTGGAACGAGACAGCATTCTTCGCAGACATAATATTACCGGAAGGCTTCTTCCATGAGAGGCATGAGGGTCAGCCAGCAGCACCAGGAATATACGCTCCCGATAGGTGGGTTAGCGTTAGATGGCCCTCCTACTACCTATACCTAACAAGGGCTAAGGGTTGGAGTCCTAAAGACCCACATAGGACGGCCTTAGAAGCACACCAGGAGGTAGGGTTAGGCGATGTAGTGTCATACCAGGAGTGGAATTTAGAGGTTCTATGGAGGGCTATATTCAAGGCTGTTGAGAAGGCTAGGAGAGATGGAGTACCTTTATCGGAGCTCGTGGAGGATAGAACCATAGACTACATGGGCCAGAAGGTTAGGGTCTTCAGCCTAGCTGATAGGCTAGAGTTCCTAATAGACTCCAATAAGGGTAAAGCTTACGCTGATAGGATAGGTGTTAAGGTCGAGGATCTAGCTAGAACCCTCATTGAGAGGATTTACAGAGGAGAGATAACATATGAGCAGTGGAAGGACGATCTTAGGAAACAACTACTAATGACAATACACGATTGGTACAACTGGGCATCCTATAAGGGTGCTACACCAGAGCTCCCCAAGGAGGCTAAGAGGCTAGGCCTAGAACCCGTGGAGTACCTAGAGATGTTCCAGTTCTGGGTTGAGGAGACGGGTATATACAAGGAGAAGACCTACGAGAAGCCTGTAGCCCTGGAAGCAGTAGCTAGGGTAGATCCTGTTACAAGGATAGCATATGATAAGGTTGAACGTGTAATCGGGGTACAGGAGTACCCTGGAGGTAGGGTCTACGCTGGCCAAACGACTTGGAGTAAGAAGCTTGAATTCATATCACTACCTATGAGGGAGCAGGAGCTCATGGAGCTATCAATACCCATATTCCCGAGGGAGCCCGATCTAGAAAAGGCTATAGCAGGTGATATCGAAACAGTTAGGAGGCTTGTAAGGGATAAAATGCACCTAGTCATACCACTACAGGACTTCTGGGCGCCAATACCAGGGCTTACAACGGGGATCGACCCATCTAAGGGGGAGCTACTCCTCGTAGCAAACAGTAGGTTCCTCTTCGCAGGTGAGAATACAAGACCGCAGTACAACTGGTTTAGCTTCGAGCTATGGCCAGCACTATACCTCTGGGTCAACCCGGAGGATGCCAAGGCAATGGGCCTTAAGACCGGGGATGTTGTTAGAGTTAGAGTTCTAATACAAGCCCTCAAAGACCTGGAGGTTAGCAGTTTCGTAACAAAAGTCTGGGTAACCCCGAGGGTTAGGGAGGGTGTATGCATAATGCTCCACGGTAACTACAGGTGGAAGCCTTCATGGTGGGACTACGGTAAGCTTAAGGTCAATGGGAAGAGTATAGCCCCATTCCCAGTCGTATTCTCTAAGTACGAGTTCACAGTTGATGGTAAGAGGCTGGATCAAGCTATCAAGGATAAGAGCTTCCACAGGGAATGGGGTAAGGTTGTTGGTAGGATAGTAGAGCATGTTAGGCCTGCTACTGATGCCGAGATAGAAGGCCACTACATGACAAGCCTCTATAAGGCTAGGAGGGCACACTTCTGGGATCAAGCTAAGTTCGTGTGGTGGAAGGAGACAGGTACAACGTACGACTTCATACTACCACAGACAAACGATCCGGTAAGCTGGACTAACATATGGCACTTCAAGGTTAAGATTGAGAAGGCTAAACCAGAGGAGTACGGCCAGGTAGAGTTCGACTTCGAAGCTGCAAAGAACGCCTTCGAGTACTTCTTCAAACTACTAACACATGGTAGTAGAGGGGAGCTCGCAAGAAGGATATACAGTGTGTGGAGGCAGAGATGGGGCTTAGACCTTGAGTTCCCAAGGATACTAGGAGTTGTTAAGGGAGAGCTCGTAGGGAAGACCTTCGGTGAAGTAGGCTTCAGAAGAGCGTTCTTCTTCGGAGGAGGCATAGGAGGTAAGCCTGCTAGAGATGCGTATAAATGGCCTATAAAGGATCTAAGAGAACTACCATAAACATAGTACACCCCCAACCCCCCCCATTTCTCCCATTCTCATTTTTCTTTTTAAACTCAAACTAGCATACATTTAGTAGGGGGTGGAATCGGGATTGCAGATGCCCCTTAAGGCTATATTCTACAGGACTGTAGCTAGCGTAGATTACAGTACTTGCATTAAATGTGGTATCTGTGCTAGAGCATGCCCAACTAAGGCCATAAACTGGGCTCCTAGAAGCTACCCTACTGTTAACTTGAAGCTATGCACAGGGTGCTCTATATGCGTGAACTCGTGCCCTAAGGGGTCTATTAGGATGGTGAGGAAGTACAGTGTGCTCCCGGTAGCCGTGGTCTTATCTCTCCTCCTAGTCTTCGCTGTAATAGTCTACGCTGTAAACATGGCAACCCAGCCTCCTGTAGCAGTGGAGGGTGTAGGGGGCACTGTAACCCCCGTGGAGTCTTGGTATGAGAAGTATAAGGAGGGCATATGGGAGGGTAAGAGTGGGGAGGCTCCACCTAAAGATCCACTCTCCGTACCCTTTGGTGGATGAGCTTGGGTTCTGACACATGGCGTTCCAACGTCTACACTTTGCTCTCAAACCTACTTTTAACAGATCCTGAGCCCGAGTTTCTTGTTAAGGTTAAGAGCGTGCTAGGGGGTGCTGGTGGTCTGTTTAGCGAGATGGCCGAGTCTATAGGTGGTGATGAGGATTCCTACCTAGCGCTTAGAGTTGACTTCACTAAAACCCTAGTACTCTACGTCCACCCCTATGAGAGCGTGTTCCTAGACCCTAGTGGGCTCCTATGCGGTGATGTATCAGTTAAGGTTTACAGGTTCTATAGGAGTGCTGGTTTCGAGCCTGACCTCGCATCAGCTAGGGTTAGGTGCGGGGACCACCTGGGTGTAGAGATGGCGTTCATGGCGGAGTTGATTAAGAGAGGTGATGTTAAGCTCCAGTTGAGGTTCCTAGAGGAGCATCTAGCAAGATGGGGGCCCCTAGCAGGACTAGCTATAAGCAGTACGGCTTCAACAACATTCTACAAGCTCCTGGGGGTAGCGGTAGCACACTTCATCCTAAACGACTACGAGTACCTTAAGGGTGGTGGTGTTGAAGCTTAAGGTCAACCCAGCTAGGTGTCTGAGGAGGTGGTATAAGGG
>JAPYWV010000026.1 GCA_028276165.1 Acidilobaceae archaeon | reverse complement strand
TGGAATCTACAACCTTTAGGTGGGTCTATTAGGCTTGGAATAGACCCCTTAATAGCCTTTAACCTCACCTTCCTATCATACTTTACAGACTCCATTAACCCCCTGGTGTACGGGTGCTTAGGCTCGGACAGTATAGACTTTCTATCCGCTATCTCAGCCACCTTCCCCGCATACATCACCATTATCCTATCTGCTATCTCAGTTAAGAGTGCTAGATCGTGCGTAATGAATATTATAGATGACCTGAGAGATCTTCTAAGCTCGTTGAGTAGATCCACTATCTCGGCTTGAATCGTCACATCGAGGGCTGATGTAGGCTCGTCAGCTATTATTAGATCCGGCTTCTCGGCTATAGCCATCGATATCAGGACCCTCTGTTTCATACCTCCACTCAGCTGGTGAGGGTAGCTTGTAACCCTCCTCTCTGGATCAGCTATCTTAACCTTTTTGAAGATCTCAATAACGTCCTTTAGGAACGATGATATCACACCGCCTCTGTGTGCTTCAAACACCTCCGCTACCTGGAAACCGACTGTGTATACGGGGTTGAGGTATGTGGTGGGATCCTGGAATATGATTGAAATCCTCCTACCTCTAATAGACCTCCACTCTTTATCGCTAAGCTTTGTTAAATCAACCCCCTTAAACAGTATCCTTCCCGAGGCAATTCTAGCTGGGGGTCTTAGTAAGCCCATTATGGATAGGGCAAGGGTGCTCTTCCCCGAACCACTCTCCCCAGCTATCCCGAATATCTCGCCCTCACGTACATCAAAGCTAACTCCATCCACAGCCTTAACTGTGCCTTGAGGTAGATCGTAGTAAACCCTTAGATCTTCGACTAATAGCACGTTGTTCATAGAGCTACCACCTTCTTAGGAGAGCTCTAACCCTTGGATCGAGGGATTCTCTTAGCCCGTCTCCGACCATGTTGAAGGCTATAACTGTAACTGATATAACGAGGCCTGGGAAGAAGACTATGTGGGGGCTACTGAATAGGTAGATCCTCCCACTACCTATCATAGCCCCCCACTCTGGGGTAGGAGGGGGTACGCCAAGCCCTAGGAATCCTAGAGCTGATGCTACTAACACCGCTAGACCCATATGGTATGATAGTTGAACTATCACAGGGGCAATCACATTGGGTAGGATGTGTTTCATCATGATCCTCCACTCGCTAAGACCTAGCATTCTCGCTGCTACAACGTAGTCTTCCGAGGCGACCTGTAAGACTGAGGCCCTCACAAGCCTAACGTACACCGGCATAGAGCTAACAGCTATAGCTATGACGAGACTGTGAACCCCCTGGCCTAGGAAGGCTACCAAGGCTATGGCTAGTAGGATGGTTGGAAACGCCAGTAGTACATCATTGACCCTCTGGATCACCGTATCCCATAAACCCCCCTTGTAACCCGATATAAGCCCTAGAAGGGTGCCTATCGACGCTCCAACCATCACCGATACGATTGAGACCCCAAAGGTGTAGCGAGCACCCACCAATATCCTAGATAGAATGTCCCTCCCCAGCTCATCCGCACCAAGAGGATGTTCTAGCGAGGGGGGTGATCTAGCTTTTGATAAGTCAAACTCGTAGGGATCATGAGGGGCTATCAGGGGGCCTATTATGGCGATTAGAGCTATAAATAATAGTATGAAGAGGCTTAGATAGGCTAGCCTATTAGATTTGAATACATTCCACTGCTCCTTCAACCTCCTCCTCTTAGCCTCCCTAATCCTATCCAATAATGCTACCTTACCCTCCATAGAACATCCCTTATCCGTGGGTCGACTAGAGCGTAAGCGATGTCCGTTAGAAGGTTTAATAATATGAAGACTCCAACTATGAACATTATTATACCCTGGGCTAACACGTAGTCCCTGTAGAATAGCGAGTCCACTAAGAGAGATCCAATGCCAGGCCATGCGAATACCGTTTCCGTTATTATAGCTCCTCCTAGTAGTGCTCCTAGCTGTAAACTTATTATGGTCAGTATTGGGATTAGGGAGACTCTGAGAACGTGTCTTACGAGGATCTTGCTGAACGGTAGGCCCTTAGCGATAGCTGTTACAACATGGTTGCTCGAGAGGGCTTCTAGGACAGCGGCCTTGGTCATCCTAGCTAGGTTGCCCGTTAGGAAGAAGGCTAGGGTTAAAGCTGGTAATATAATGTGCTTGGGTGAATCAGCCCCACTTGATGGGAGTAACCTTAGCTCCACTGCGAATATGAAGATTAGCATAAGCCCAACCCAGAATACCGGGAGTGAGGTCCCAAGTATGCTGAGTAGAGATGCTATGTAGGATAGCATAGATCTAGGTTTTAACGCTGCTAGAACACCTAGGGGTATGGCGATGATCACGGCTATAGCCTCTGCCACCAGAGCTAAAGCTATAGTGTACGGAAGCCGAGCTAAGATCTCGTTGACCACAGGGGTGCCGTATTTAATCGATGTACCCAGATCCCCCCTTAGTATGCTGGTAAGGTATACGAAGAACTGCTCGTAGATCGGCTTATTAAGTCCGAGAGCCTCTCTAATCTTAGCAACGTCCTCCTCGGAAGCCTCAGGCCCGGCTAGTATTCTTGCTGGATCGCCTGGTAGAATTCTGACTATGAAGAAGAATAGTATCATTGCACCAAAGAACGTAACTATAGCCTGTAGAAACCTGTAAAAAAGGTACGTAGATAGACTTGACACCATTTCCGCCAAGCCCTAGCCGAAGTAGGCTTTATGGAAGAATATCTGCTCTCCGTCAACATAGACCATTAAACCTTTAAGGTTCTTGACCCCAGCGTAGAACCATGCCTGTGTGTAGAGGAAGATCCATGGAGCATCATTCCATATAATCTCTATAGCCTGCCTATACAGCTCCCTCCTCTTACCCTCATTAACCTCCCTCATAGCCTCTTCGAGTAGCCTATCTACCGTCGGGTTAGAGTAGTGTGCTGCAGCTAAGCCCTTAGGGGGAGCTTGACCGCTATGGAATTGACCGTATAGTGTAAAGTGTGCATCAGCTACAGCAGGCCCCCACCCGAGTAGAACCATATCATATGTCTTCTGGTCAAGAGGCTTCGTTATCTCAGCTACGAAACTAGGCCAGTCCATGGTCTTAAGCTCCACCTGCACTCCTATCCTTGAGAGATATGCTTGAACAGCCTCGGCAACCTGCTTATCCTGGAGGTACCTACCCGTGGGGTGTAGTAATACGACCTTGAACCCCTGAGGGTATCCTGCTTCAGCTAGGAGTTTCCTAGCCTTATCGGGATCGTAGGGATACGGTTTCATCGGGTAGAAGCCGAAGAAGTGATCGGGTACCGGTGCTTTAAGCTCTACGCCTAGGCCGAAGAGGATGTTCTTGATGATAGCGTTCTTATCTACAGCATAGTTCAGAGCCTGTCTAACCCTCGGGTCCGCGAGAGGCCCTTTAGGTAGCATGGCTATGAAGATAACTCTATTGCTAACCGGTGTGAGAACCTGGAACCTAGCATCCCCTTTTATCCTCTCAAGCTCTGTTGGTGGTAGGTTGTAAGCGAAATCCACATCCCCTGCTAGGAGGGCGGCTACTCTAGTTGTAGCATCCGGTATTATGACCCACTCTATCCTCTTAATCGGAGGTTTGCCACCCCAGTAGTCCTCGTTAGCCTCGAGAACAACCTTCTTACCCTTCTCCCACGATACGAACTTGTAGGGCCCTGTGCCCACAGGCTCAGTTATAGTCTTGTTACCGTACTTCTCGATAACCTTAGGGCTAGCTATCAGGAGGTATGATGCGAGAGCCCTCAGGAAGGGGGCAAAAGGCTCCTTTAACACAATCTTAACAGTGTACTTATCAACAACCTCTGCCCCCTTAACAGGGCCTAGCTGAGCTCTTGCCGGAACCCTAACAGTCGGGTCAATCCAGCGATCCACATTAGCTTTAACAGCGTAAGCATCTAACTCCGAGCTGTCGTGGAAGCGAACCCCCTTTCTTAGATAGAACGTGTACGTAAGACCGTCAGGTGAAACCTCCCATCTCTCCGCAAGCCATGGGATAACGTTACCCTTCTCATCATACCATAGAAGTGTCTCGTAGATATGCCTTACAACATTATAGACCACGGTAGTAGTCTGACCGTGGGGATCAACAGTATCAAGATCTATACCTATAGCTACCTTTAACACATTCTTAGTAGACACAGGTGTCCGAGGACTCTCAGCTGTAACTGTAGTTTGAGTGGTTCCAGGAGTTTGGGTAGTTGCAGGCACAGTTGTTGGTGCAGTTTCAACCTTCCTCCCAAACCACCCAGTTAACAGCGAAACCCCTAGAATAGCCAGGACTAAAACTATAACAACTCCAACTATGACAGATCTTGATATAGCATGTCTCAAAAACACCACCTCCCCTATAGTCGCTTAACCCCCAATTAAGGCCTGAGCTAATATGCGTTAATATATATTTTAATATTTGAAAGTATGAATACTGCACTAGGGTAAATCCATTGAGAGAAGAGTAATTCTATTGTATTGCCTGTATTGCCCATATAGGGTTACATTTAACCCTTGAGGGTGAAAGTAGTGGTATTAAGCTTAGCATGCAACTATGAGGATAGCCTCAATCCCTCACTGATCTTTAATGGCGCGTGGGATATCATATCGCGATTTTAAATAGTTTTTGGAACCCAATCTCTTGACTACAGAGCCGGCTATACCCAGAAAACCTTGGAAGAACTCTCTTATTGGGGTTTGCTGATTTTAAGCCAGAGCCCTTATAGCTTAATTTCCTTAGCTTAACAAGCTTTAGTGTAACAAAGGTCTTAGTTTTTCAGCTACTCTAATGGCCTGCCAGCTTTCCTTCGGGTTGTGTGTTCTAATCACGTGTGCTCCGTTAAGCACTGCTATCGCCTCTGTTGCTAGGGATGCTGGTAGTACTTCTTCTGGGTTATTCAAACCTGTTACCCTCCGTAGGAAGGATTTACGTGAGACCCCTACTACTATTGGTTTTCCTAGCTCTCCTAGCTTGCCTAGGTTTGCTATGATGTATAGATCCCACCTCCACCATGGCCACAGCTCATCCCCATGTCTGAACTCTCCTCTCACCACATAGGGTTTATCCCCTAGAGGTAGTATGGGGAATCCTATGCCAGGATCTACAGCTATCCTCCTAGGGTCTACACCGCATCTCTCGAAATGCTCTACAGACTCCCTTACAGCGTCAGCCACCCCCCTCACAGGATCTAAACCCCTCCTAGCCTCCCTCTCCCTAGCCATCAATATAACTGAAGCATCATACTCAGCCACGACATGGCACATCTCCGGGTATAGCTTACCACCGGTAACATCGTTAACAATAGAAGCCCCCACCTTGAGAGCACACTCTGCAACCTGAGGTCTAAAGGTATCAATGCTGACAGAGATCCTAACACCTCTAACAATATCAGGCAAAACCCCCCTAACCCTCTCAAGCTCCCTCTCAACAGGTATCCATGCATCAAGGTAGGGTGCAGTAGACATAGCCCCAACATCAACGAAATCAATAAAACCCTCAAACTCCAAAAAACCCTACTCACAGGATCCCCTAGCACAATAGAACCCTTATAGAGGGATTCAGGAGATAGGTTAATCGCAAGCATAACCCTCACAGGATGCACATCTCCAACACCGACACCACCCAAAACACCTTCAATCATACCCACCACCCTCCATACCAGTAAGGCTATCTAGACTAATAGCCTCTAGTAAAGAGTAGTGGTAAAGGTTGTATATGGAAGCACAGGATGTAATGTAGTAAAATGTTGTAGTTAAATTTAAGCTCAAATCATATATTGTATGGTTGAAGGGTGAGTGTTAAGAGGATCCTTGAGTCTCTTGGTATTAGTGAGGGCTCCCTCATCCTCGATCTTGGTTGTGGTAATGGGAGGATCTCTGTTAACCTTGCTAAGCTAGGATTCAGGGTTGTTGGTGTTGACATATCACCTATCTTCATCGAGGATGCTGTTGAGAAGGCTAGACTACATGGTGTTGAGGGTAGGGTCGTATTCAGGGTTGGTGATGCTAGGAGGGTTGATGAGGAGCTGGGGGGAATGCTATTCGATGTTATCCTAATCTACTGGACCACGATACTAGGCTTCTACGGTGACAAGTCCGTGGACATCGACATACTGAGGAGAGCTCGTAGGATAACACGTGACGGTGGTTACCTGCTGGTACTAAACTCTATGAGCTACGACTCTGTAGCATTAAGGGCTGGGCTCGTGGGGGCTAAGGCTAGCTACTACACCGATGTGGACGAGGAGCTAGCTAGGGTAAGCGTTTCAGACTTCGACCCCGTGGGATCAATTCTAACAGTGACGAGGAGGTATTATAGGAAGTCTGATAGGAACCTTTTGTTCCTCGACGAGGTCACATTCAAGATTAGAGTTTACACGCTACACGAGCTGGTAGGAATGGCTGAGGAGAGCGGATGGCAGTATGTTAAAGCATACAAGGACGTAGACACCCTCGAACCATACACACCGATACTAAGCGGTCTAAACGTTGTATTTAAAGCAGTATAGGCTTTCCTAACAGGAGCTCCACATAGATCCAAACCCTCCTGGAAGGGTTGTTGAAAAGCTTTACAATAATATTTTAAACTTTAACAGAGAGGGGTTACCCTAGGGTTGGTAGGATGGGCTACATCAAGGTGAAAGCATCTTTCTACAACGCTATCGACTATGTTGGGTGGTTGAGGGGTGAGCTATCTGAAGCTAACGTTAGGAGGGTTGATGTTGAAGCTCTAGTCGATACCGGTGCAACATACCCAGCGTTACCAGAGGATCTTGTTGAAAAGCTGGGTTTAACGTTGCTAAGGGAGGTTGACGGTGAGACAGCAGGTGGGGTCTCCAAGCTTAAGCTCTACGGACTTGTTATAGTTGAGATCGAGGATAGGATAGCGGAATGCCCGGTAATACTAAGGCCTAGAGGGACAACCCCCCTGATCGGGGTGGTAGCATTAGAGCAGATGGGGTTCAGAGTCGACCCTGTAACAGGGAAGCTCGTCAAAGGGTTACCTCTAATGTTGTAGGTAGCGTAGCCAGCTCACGAACCCTCTACGATTGACCACAACTAACCTCCCATTAACCGCTACCCGTGAGCCTGCGAAGACCTCCTAGCTGTTGAAGCGGAGGTCTCGGACTAGGGAGGGTTAAAGCTCGTAGAACCAGGGAGTGACGGGGTTGGAGCTGAAACGTGTAGGTTATAAGATCCTTCGAGCGACTTCTAGGTAACCTCCTAGGCTATTGAATCGCTTGATGTCTAGCTAGACGAGGCTAAGGCTATCAACCGGGATCCCGGCATTGGGATAATTCCAGGAGCTACCTCGGGGAGATTCTTTAAGATTTATTAATTTATTAAAAGAGTGGTAATGTGGTAGTAGTGAGAGGTGAGCGTCTTGGGTAGCTACGTAACTGTCTCCACTAAGGTTAGACGGGAGGTTGTCGAGAAGGCTAGGATGCTGGGCATTAACATATCAGAGTTTCTACGTATGAAGCTTGAGGAGGAGGTTAAGAGGAGGGAGCTTGAACTTGTCAAGCAGAAGCTTGATAGCCTAAGGGATGTCCTTGAGGCCTTGGATGTCGAGAGAATCGCTGGACATGTGAGAGAGGATAGGGAGGCGCGTTGACATCAGGCTATCTCTTTGACTCTTCATCCATTATTAAAGCATTGAAATTAGGAAAGGTTGATGTCCTGGTAGGAGGCTATATACAATGGCTTACTATCTATGAGACCTTAAACGCTCTATGGAAGGAGGTACATCTACTTAGAACAATCCCAGAGGATAGGGCTTTGGAGTTCACAGAGGTACTGGGGAGATTATTCGACTTCATGAAGATCCTAGATGTGAGAGGATTAGAGAGAGGTGTTTTAGAAGTTGCTGTGAAGCTGGGGGTTACGGTGTATGATTCATCCTACATAGTACTTGCTAGGAGGTATGGGTTAACACTAGTGACTGAGGATCGTAGGCTGAGGGCTAAGGCTCAGGAGGTTGTGAGATGTGTAAGTGTAGACGAACTAACATGATCAACCCACGCGCCTAGACAACTTGTAAAATATGCGGATTCGCATTCTACATAGTCTTGTTCTTTGGTATGCCTTAGCAGCCCCTGGAAACTCCCTCCTAATAATCTAAAATACTCTCTTTACATAGGTCTTCTAATATTGTTGTAGTTGAGGCTTTCCCATGTAGCCTAGTTTGCTAGGCTGAGGTCTTCGTATTATCTATGCACCCCTATCCACTAGGAGGAGAAGTATACCTCTTCAATAGCTCTAGCTCTTACCACTAAGGTTACAACTACAAGCCCTCATTCTTTAAGAGGGAGCTGTTAACCGTAGTGATCGTGAGAGCGTTAAGGTAATTCGCGAGAGGCCGAGAGAACCCATGTCATCATAAACACTAGCTACCTTAAGCCTTGCCAGGCTATGGAACTCTATGGAGCTCCTCGGAAGCCGGGGAGGTCTTTTACACTTTAACTGGAGGGTCGTAGAGAGGGCCTGAGAGCCTCCTGTAATGGAGGTATCTGGTGGTGGCCACCGGCTAGTGGAATGGATTTTTCGTCTTCAAACGGTGGGGGGTTACCTGGGGGCCTTCTGTTGTGCTACCAGACGCTATTCTTAGATCCATGAGCTCCATGAAGGCTTCTGATATCATGTAGTGTAGTCGTAGCGGGTTCCTGTTTACCACCTTTACACCTTCTGTTAGGGCTTTGAATCTTAGTAGTGGTGGTGCTTCATCCAATGGTACCACGTCAACGTTAACCCCTAGGGCTTCCTCTAGCTTCGATGCGATCTCGTTGAGCTCCTCCAGGGTTAAGGGTTTCACTGCTAGGATACCCACGTCCACGTCTCTCACAGTACTCCTACGTAGTATTGAGCCGAAGACAACAGCCACCTCAATCCACTCGAAGCCCTCCAGCACCTTTCTAACTACTTCGAGTGTTCTTGTGAGATCCACCTCGAAGTACTCTACGCTCATCCCCTAGCCAACTCCCTAACCCTACCTATGAACTCCTCCACACACCTAAAATCCCTTCTTATGTTAGCGTGTATAAGCTCGTCCCTGATAACCCAGTATTTGTGGACGAGGAGATTCCTTAGACGAGCAAGACCCTCCAGATCCCTGTAACACCTAACCCCAAGCCTCTGGGATACCTCCCTAAAGCACTCAGCATAAGATCTAGGCTTTAAACCATAATGCTCTAGAGCTAGGTGGAGGCATAGGGATGCTAGGGCCTCAACAAGGACGATGACATTATATCTCATGGAGTACCTCTCATCAACACTCATGCCACTAGAATCCTTCGATGTAATCCTCCTAAGCTCACCCATAGCCTCAAGGACATCGTTAACCCTCGAATCCACAAAATCAACATCTACAGGCACGTAGGCCACCATCCATAAGCATACCAGGAGGAGCCCTTATCCCCATAACAAACCCCGACCCCCAGCACCAAGGGGATGGGATCATGACGTTTAACGAGAGCCCCCTAGAGTCTAGGATCGGATAGACATACTGACTGTAACGTCTAATGCATCTCCTACACTCCAAACACTACACGCGACGCCCAGCCTAGGGGGCACCTTGAGTGTAACGATTCTACCTTGAATTACCCCCAGCTTCTAGAGAAACTTCAACACCCTCTACTACCAACACCCCACCCCCTGGTAGTCCTACTAAATCTCCTCCTATTGTAGGATTAAAGGATTTAGGAACCTCATCAACTAAAGCTTTAAGCCTACCCATCACAACCCCTAGCATCCCCCTCCCCAAGGGCTCTCCCAGCAACCTCACCAACGTTAATACCAGGCCTCCCAGCCTCCTAGGTAGAATAGCTGTGAGCACTCCTACATAGGTTGGATTAGAGAGCGTAAAGTTCATAAGATATGCTGAAGTTATATTTGGAAGCTGGTAACCAGCAGCCCATGAGGAGAACTCCACGACAATAAGGTAACCCTATAGCAAAACCCCTTTAACACCAACCCTTAACACGTTCATAGAAGGAGCTCCAACCCCCACAGGGTAACTCTACTGTCATTGAATGCATCGTCGTAAAAGATGTTAGCATGCAACTCGACGATCTAAGCCTCTAGAGGTACTCTGTGAACCTTAAAAAGGGAGAGGAGAAGAGATTGTGGGGTTAAGGGATGCTTGGATGGAGTTCACCGGCTTTCGATAAAGAGTGAAACGGGGACCTTGTAGTAGCAGGGGTCGCACCAGAGGCACCACCATGGAGGATCCTTCCTGTACAATAGCTTAGACTTCCTTATATAAAGGTGCTCGTAGTACTGACCATCGTTTTGAATCCCACCGCTAACGTATCGGAGTTCAGAGTCACCCATGGATGGTACAATCATAACAGATAACGGTACCAGGTGGGCTGCAACTCTTCGTACTGCAACGGATAGAACAGGCCCGATAGGTGCTTTGAAGTAAGCTTGACACGTGTCAACATATACTTCTAGAAAATCACCTAAGAGTATGGCTTGGCTAGGTCTTAATATGTACGTACTAGCATACTCTGTCAACGTGTCATTAAATATCCATTCTCTTATGAAGCTTGGTAGGCGTTCTCTCCCTTTACCACCTACAATGTAATAGTCGTCAAACTGTGGATTATATGTTTTAACAACATCTTGTACGAAGGAGTCCACCTTATCATAACCCGTGTAAGTCTCGTAACCCGCACAATCAACAAGGTACTCGTGGTAGAATATGAAGACAGGCCTAGCCCAAATCCATGCGTAGGCCTCCTCCCAGGGCTGAACGAATAGTATTTCGCCAAACCACGCCCTCATATCCCTCGATACACCCCCAAGGTAGACTTTACCGGAGAGCCCTCCAGTTACGTCACCGTTCTTAAGCTTCTTCTCAACCTCAAAACCAATACCTATGGCCACGTAGAACCACGTATTTCCGACAGATCCGCTCATAATAGATGCCGATATAGGGCTTGAGGGGTACCAAGGGTTGTATAGAGGATTGTATATTGTTAGGAGTGGTGTCCTAATATACAATGTTCCATCATGCCATAATAGGTGGTTGTACACCTCCGGGGGTCCGCCTACCTGTACGTAGGTGTCAGGTGTTATCCTGTACACAGGCTTCCAGTAGAAGTATGAAACGCAATCCTGCTGAGCTCTTATCTCGGAACCGCTAGCCTCTTTGGCTTTCTTTGGTACGGCTATCTTAACCCTGTAGGTTCTCTCCTCACCCTCTAGGATCCCCTTTGGGCTATACGCGTAGTAATAGCTTACCCTCTGCACCACCTCACCGCTGGTCCTGTTTACAATCCATAGGTTTAGTTGTACTGCTGTCCCGCTATCCCTACTCACAGGCCCCCTCTTCTCCTCAAATCTAACCCAGCCTTCCGCGACATCCCTTAGAGCTCCTCTAGCCTCAAGTCTCAGCGTAAGCCCTCTAACCCTACCCCTATAGACCTCCTTCAACACGCTTGGATCATCTGGAGGTGTTACTGCGTATACCTGGGCAAACACCTCGAGCTCAGGTGGCTTAGAGAGGGCCCCTAGGATTGTTAGAGGTCTACCCCCCTCATCGTAGAGCTCAAGATGGAACACTACGGCTCCAACCATGAACCACTGAGCTAACACATAGGAGGCTAAGGGTAGCAGTAAGGCTAGAACTATGAGTAAAGATAATAATGTTAGAGCAGTCCTCCCAATAGCCCACAACCCCCATGCACCTGGGGGGAGCGAGAGCTTAAAACTTTCCCCTACACCAACCTCTATGAGCTTATATACACTCTAGCTCTATAAACTCCATCTGTTATCGTTACATGCCTCTTACCCCTGTAGACTCTCAGCCCCCTCCTCCGAGCCTCCTCTACAACCTTATCTAAGTCCCTGCATTCGAGCTGTATGTATGGTGGGTGGTAGTCTATGAGGAGTAGGTGTCCGGCCTCCACAGCCTTCCTAGTGTACTTAGCGGGCTTGCAGAGCTCCAGGAGGAATCTCATGTAATCTGGTATAGCTATCCCAGGCACTATCCTCACGTAGTTAACCATAAGTCTTCAACCTCCTCAAGATCCTCTCTAGCTCCCTCTCCAGTCCAGCCTGCCTAGCCCTTAACCTAATGTAGTCCATATCAAGCTTTCCACGTAGTTGTAGGAGGATCTTCTTCACATCATCTATATCCTTCCTCTCACCGGACATCAACTTCAATACTATAAGGTCTTCGGGTGATGGTAGGTATAATCCAGGTTCTACCTCAGAGCACCTGGAGATGAACATATCATCAAGTGTTAAAGGTGCATAGTTGATATCAACGTGTACATCATCGCTATTAACGTAGAAACCCCACTTCCTCCATTGAACCTTGAAACCTCTATCTCTAAGCAGCCTTGTGATTTTATCCCTAAGCTCTACATCGAAATGTTTGTCTATGAAGAGATCCCAGTCCTTAGTCTCCCTACCAATATCTACACCGTGCATTACAAGGCTTCTAGCACCTATGATGAAGACCTTGAAACCAAGGGATCTAAGTGTATCGATTACAACGCGTATCCTAGCTAGATGGTCAACTATGGACATCCTAGATCCTCCAGCCCCACCTGGTTTTAAAGCCTGTAAGCCTATAGTTGTTTAATGCTCTAACCAACTTTCTACATAGCCTTGTTTAAAGGTTTTGGTTGTGCTAGCTGTTCCCCGGGTTTGCTGTCGCTTGATTTTCGATGGGGAGAGTGTTGTTAGGGTTTTAGAGTTTAAGGCTAGGGTTAGGAGGGTTCTTGAGGGCATTCTTAGCGGTGATGAGGTTTCCGCTGCCTCCAGGGATTGGCATGCTAGGCGTGAGCCCATACCCTGTGGTATAACTATTCACACTGGTGTGGGTTGTAGCTATGGTTGCTTGTACTGCTACATCTACGATATGGGCTTCCCCCCGAGGCCATCCCCATACCCTCTCTCGGGCCTCCAGCTTGTCTACGCTCTAGCATCGAACCCCTACTTCGTCCCAGGAGCTCACGGCACGTTGCTTGCATTCGGTAGCGTTACAGAGCCATTCATGGAGGTTACCTTCTGGAGAGCTCTTGAGTACTTTAGGGCTTTGAGGGACTACCTGGGTAACCCCCAGCAGGTTTCAACAAAACCCTCTCTAGGCGATGATAGGGTTGAAGCCCTGGCTGGCTCCGTGGACCCAATGATAGACATCCTGGTAACCGTGGTTACCCTGAGGTACTGGAGGAGGCTTGAGCCTGGAGCCCCCAGCCCTCTCGAGAGGTTTGAGACTGCGTCTAGGCTAGCTAGGAGGGGGCTTCACGTAACACTCTTCATGAGGCCCATCGTGCCGGGGGTTACTGATAGGGAGGCTAGGGATATACTAGAGCTAGCCTTAAGCCACGGTGTTAGAGATGTTGTACCCGGCACCCTGAGGGTTACACCTACGATCATGTCCAGGCTTAGGAGCTCAGGTGTAGTGGATGTAGGTGAGGTTGAGAGGAGGCTCTCGGAGCCCCTTAGAGGGCCTAGGGTCCAAATCCCGATCAAGGGCTCCGACCTGAAGAAGATCGTTGTTAGGGAGGCTGAGAGGCTGGGCTTCAGGGTACACCCTGCTAGTTGTGCTTCTAACATAGCATCCCATGGGCAGGCTTGTGCTGCATGCAACCTAGGCCCCTGTGGTGACACGAGCGGGCTACCCGAGGTTACCGTGGAAGGCGTCGTGGGGGCTGCTAGAGCTCTAGGCGTTAGAGTGGAGGATGTGAGGATTGAGGGTTACAGGGTTCACCTTAGATGCCTTGACTCAACGAGCGAGTGTAGGAAGCTGAAACACTACATCATCGCACTTGCCAGGAGGCAACCTGTCATAAGGAGCTCCTAGACGTAAACTCCCCGGTTTACAGGCACCCTACCACTTGAACGCCTTTAAGCCCGGGTAGACCGCTGTCGGCCCTAGCTCCTCCTCTATCTCGAGTAACCTGTTGTACTTAGCAGTCCTCTCACCCCTAGCCGGGGCCCCTGTCTTTATGAGGCCTGTGTTTAGGGCTACAGCTAGGTCTGCTATGAATGGATCTTCTGTATCACCACTCCTATGGCTTACAACGACTTTAAGCCCGTTACCTAACGCTAGCCTAGCGTAGTCTAGGGCTTCTGTTAGTGTTCCAACCTGGTTAACCTTTAGTAGGGCTGCGTTCGTAGCCTTTAGCTCGAGACCCCTAGCTAGTATCCTTGGGTTTGTAGCGTAGAGGTCATCCCCTACAACGAGGGCTCTCCCGGCTAGCTTTCCTGTCAGCCTTGCTGTGGACTCCATGTCATCCTCCATGAAGGGGTCCTCTATGTACGCTATGGGGTACCTCGATGTTAGGTCTACGTAGTAGTCTAGGAGCTCTCCTGCCGAGAGCCTCCTACCATCAACCTTGTACGATGCCTCCCTTCCATCGTACAACTGGTTTGCGGCCACGTCTATGCCTAGGAGTATATCTGAGCCAGCCTTGTAGCCAGCCCTCTCAACAGCCTTGAGGAGGGCTTCAAGCGCCTCCTCAACAAACCTCATTGGCGGAGCGAATCCACCCTCATCACCAACGTTTGTAGAGCTCAAACCATACCTATCCCTTAAGTAGCCCTTCAAGCTCACGTAGACCTCCACACCGGCCCTCAAAGCCTCCGTGAACGAGTCGAACCCAACAGGGGCCACCATGAACTCCTGGAAGCTCAACTCGTTACCAGCGTGGACACCACCGTTGATTATGTTCATTAGCGGTACTGGTAGCGTTCTAGCACCAACACCGCCAAGGTAGGAGTATAGTGGGAGCCCAGACTGGGAGGCCGCGGCCTTAGCTACAGCCACACTAGTGGGGGTTGTAGCGTTAGAGCCTAGGTTGGACTTGTTAGGGGTCCCATCTAGTGCTATGAGGATGCCATCGACGTAGGATTGATTCCTCGCATCAACACCCCTAAGCCTGGGAGCTATAACCTCGTTAACCCTAGCAATAGCGATGCCAACACCACGACCACCCCACCTAACACCGCCATCCCTAACCTCAACAGCCTCCCTCAAACCCCTACTAGCACCACTAGGGGCAAGAGCAACACCGACACCACCACCCTCAAGCCTAACAGAAACCCTAACCGTAGGGTGACCGCGAGAATCGAGAGCAAGAGAGCCCCTAACATAGGCTATAGCATAGGGGTTCAACCAAAACCACCCCACATGCTACAACCACCACCCAGCAAAATAAATGTTAGCGTTTGAAAGCCGAACCCCTATGAAGTGGAGGAATTATGTGAAAGCGTTACGACTCACCTTAGGAGCCCCGCTAACCAGCAGAGGGCATCCATGTACCCCCATAAAGCTATAATAGCCTTATTTTAAGGTTATGCATGTGGGTGCACTATTGTGTCCGTGAACTTCACAGTAAGGATTCCACGACAGCTCCATGAGAGGATGAAGGAGCATAGGGAGGTTAACTGGAGCGAGGTTATCAGACGTGCTATTGAAGAGTACCTCAGAAGGCTGGAGGAGACTGAGACCTCCATACCCTCCGAGAGGCTTGTTGAGGAGCTGTTGAAGATGGGGTTGAAGCCTGATATGCTGGAGCCGTTGAGTCCCGAGGATGAGGAGAAACTTTATAGGGATTTGAGGGAGAGGACGTGGGAGAGAGTAAGATCTACGATACAAGCGCAATCATAGAGCTTGCTAGGAGGAGGGCTACCAGGAGGGCACCCTATGTATCAATAATAACTGTTATTGAGTATCCACCAGCTGTAGGATACGCTGAGAACATACTATACCCTACACGGAGGGACTATAATCTCGCTATAGTGTGGCAGAGTAAGCTGAGAGTTCTTGGTAGCCCCTTACCTGCAACAGACCTGGTAATAGCCGCTCAGGCTGTTAACAATAACATGGTGCTAGTAGCTAGAGATAAACACTTCAAAACTCTAAAGGAGACTGTAGCGGGTAACCTCCAGCTAGAGATGCTGGGCTGATAGACGGTTCATAGAGTAGACGTTGCATAGCACACCCGTTTACCTCAAAGCGATAGGAGAGGGGGGCCCCGGGCATGTTGTATGCCTAGGACTGGGGTTTATTAGGGTTAAGATCCCTTCTGTTTTAAGGTGTCTTGGTGTTGGTTGACTGGGGTTTGGTAGCGTTTGCCGTGGTGTTAGCTGTCTTCTGGGCTTTGCTATGGTTTAGGTTTAGGGGTTCTGCTGGTAGGGTTAGGGTTTACCCTCTACTACTTATAGCTAGGACTGGGATTAGGGGTGGTCCTCTGGGTGGAGCTCTAGCTAGGCTTCTAAGCCTCTACGGCTGGTTCTCCATTGTAACCCTTGTGATAGCAATGGCTTTCTTCTACTACCTAGCTGCAACCATCTTCATTAGAAGGTACATTGCCCCACCCCCGGAGCCCGGGTTTGCTGAGGGTTTCGTACCACTACTACCAGGTATCACCATACCCCTTGATGAGCTCCCACTCCTGCTAGTACCTATTGGTGTAGCAATACTATTCCACGAGCTTGCACACGCTCTAGTAGCTAGAGCTGTGGGTGTTAGTGTCAGGGATGCAGGCTTCATACTACTAGCATTCATCCCAGGGGCCTTCGTGGAGCCTGATGAGGGGGAGCTGAGGAGGGCTCCCCTAGCGTCAAGGCTTAAGGTTTACTCTGCAGGTGTAGCCGCGAACGTCATACTAGCGGTTGTAGCACTAGGGCTCCTAGCCTTAGCTGCACCAGCTCTACACAACGGGGTCGTAGTGCTGGATGTTGAGGGAGGCTCGCCAGCAGACCTAGGGGGGTTGAGGAGGGGTATGGTCGTGGTGGAGGTTAACGGTGTAAACATTAGAAGCCTAGATGACTTCATAAGGGTCCTGGATGAGCTCGGGGTAAGGGATAGGGGTAGAACTGTGACGTTGAACCTCAAGGTCTTACACGAGGGTAGGGAGGAGGTTGTAACGATAGTCAAGCCGGAGGGGCTGGAGAGACTGGGGGTTAGGGTGGAGCAAAGCTACAGCCTCAAAATCCCGGTAACCATGCTACAAGTACTATTCATAATTAACGTAGCCTTAGCGTTGGTAAACGCAGCACCAATACTAATCCCAACACCAGCAGGAGCAATAGCAAGCGATGGAGCACACCTAGTAGGAGACCTGATAGCAACAACACTAGGAGAGAAAACCAGACCCCTGGTAACAGCAGTAGGGCTAGCAACACTACTACTAATAGTATCCCTACTAACCCTAACCCCAATAGACCTAATACCCTAACACATCACTAATCTAGAGGCCTTCTGCTACTCTTATGTAGCGATTAGTCTAGGACTCTATGTATCTCCTTCTGAGCTCCGCGATTGTTATTCCGACTATTCTTCCCCCCGATATGTTGATGATTATGTTGTCGTCTACTAGTATTGACTCCTCTGCCTCCTCCTTGCCGAAGAGTATGTGGAGTGTATCGCTACTCCTATCATACTCTACCCATACGTCCTCGATGCTAGCTAGAGGGTATGATGCTATCCTTTCCCTGGCCTCCTCGAACCCGCTCATACCACTTCTACCTCCATGACCCCCCCATCTTCTAGCCTCCAGGCTTTTATTGTGTCCTTGCAGGCTATAACCCACACTAGAGGCCATAGC
>JAPYWV010000110.1 GCA_028276165.1 Acidilobaceae archaeon | reverse complement strand
GACAGCAACAATAGAGTACGTCAACCAGAGGACACCATATAATAGCTAGAATCCAAAAGCTTTAAAACATGCTCATACGAGTAAGACTTATTAACGCCGAGCCTCATACCTGTATTCGAAGCCGGTGTTGGGTTATGAGCTACGGAGGGGTTAGTAGAACTACAGTTCTCGTAGCAGCAGCCGTTGTAGTCATACTAATCCTGTTAGCAGCATACTTCCTATACACAAGGCCCGGGCCTACACCAACAACCACACCATCCCCGGTAACCACACCACCTGTAACGACTCCACCAGCAACCACACCACCTGTAACACCGCCAACTACACCACCAACCCAGGTCACACCTCCTCCAGGTCCTCAAGCTATTGTAATTGAGACTAGTAAGGCGTTTGTAGTCGTTGGGTTAAAGGGGTCCTATGTACCCCCCTTCGACCCAAAGGGTAAAAAGATAATAGTTGTAGCCTACGAGCCCGATCCTCAGGCTACCAAGCCTGTAGAGAAGTCAGTTGCATTCACAGACATAAATCCCGGTTTTTGTAGGATAGAGTACCTGGACGCACTAATTATGGCTGCTAGGAGATCGGGAGATCCCGCTGTGAGAGAGCAGTTATACGAGGCCATTCATAAGGTTAGTAGCGAGGAGCTCCCCATAATATGGCTAGGGCAGAACAAGATTGTTCTTAACTACTGGAGTTGGCTTAAGGGAAGATACTACCATCCAACCCTGGGGGAGAGGTACGATCTGCTATATAAGGATGCGAGGGCTCCTACAGTAAGGATAGGTATAAAGGATTATGTCAATGATCCTAAGACCCTCTCTATAATAACATTCGGTTGGCCCGATACCTTTGACCCAGCAGCCAACTATGAGAGCTTTGGGTGGCTTATACTACATAACATAGGTTCAACTCTAGTAACCTTCTGGAAGGACGATCTATCCACCCTAAAGCCGGAGCTAGCAGTAGCGTGGGCTAGGAATGCTGACTCCACAGAGTACTATTTCGTGATCAGAGGAGGTGTTGTAGCATACGATCCGTGGAATAAGAAGACGTATGAGATAACAGCAGTGGATGTCCTCTTCACCATATGGAGGATAGCTAGGCTACAGCTCGACCCAAGCTGGATGATAACAGAGTTTGTTAACGTTAACGAAAGCACGGTTTTAACAGAGAGTGAGTTCAACGAGCTCCTAGCTAAAGGGGGGATTTACGCTGACTACGCTGGATTCTCTGGTGAGGTTAGGAGTCTCAGCCAGCTACTCTCAGTATTCAAGTACGTTGGAGCAACAGCTGGTGTCGTTAAGCTAAAGCTAAACTTCCCATACGCACCCTTCCTAAGCATACTAGCAGATCCATTCACAACAGTAATTCCAATGAAATACCTCTTCGATAATGTAGAGGGGCTTAAGGGCAAGTATGAGCAGGCGTTAAACGATTTCAGGACAGCTAAGACCCCCGGGGTTTGGGCTAAGTATATAGGGACCGGGTCTAACGAGCCAACACACCTCTTCCTACACAAGTACCCCATAAGCACCGGGCCTTACTACATAGAAGAGTACCTAGAGAAATCACATATAACCCTGAGATACAACCCATACTACTGGAACACAACCCTATGGGTCCAGCTTTATGGAGAGCCTAAACCCAGACTTGAAAGGGTAATATTCATCATAAACGATGATGCTACAGCGAGGGTGGAGATACTCAAGAGAGGTGTAGCCGACTACGGTGCTATCCCACTAGCTAGACTAGCTGACATTAAGGGGTACAAGTACCCTGGAACAGATTGGGAGATTATAGTTGAAGAGCCGGGCCTATCGCCAGCTATAACATTCATAGTACCCAACTGTATGAGAGAGCCGTTCAACAACAAACTTGTAAGGCAAGCTTTAGCATACGCTATACCATACGACGAGATCATAAACACTGTGTTCGTGGGGAGGATAGTGAGACTCTACGGTGTCATACCAGCAGGGTTCCCAGGTCATAACGATGACATAGTTGTAAAGTATACATTCGATCTAGCTAAGGCTAGAGAGTTACTTAGGAAGGCTGGAGTAGACCTGTCAAAGTACAGTATTAAACTATGGTATAATAGAGGTAACGTTGAGAGAGAGAAAACACTAACACTACTACAGGCTACATGGGGACAGCTAGGCCTTAAGATAACAGTAGAACCTCTAGACTGGCCTATACTACTGGATAAAACTGAGCATGGGGAGTTCGATGTATGGATGGTTGGCTGGCTTCCAGACTATATAGACCCTGATAACTATGCCGGGCCTTTAGCCTACGGTGGAACCAAGTTCAAAGTCCTAGACTTAGCTGTTGTTAAATCGGTTGAGGAAGCTCAAAAGATTCTATCCAGGTAACCTCTCAACTCTATCTAAACCCAACATTCTCTTTTTAAACCCCTCCGTACAGCTTACTGTACGGTGTTAGTGTTCGTGGCCGAGCTTAGGAAGTTTCTAGTTAGAAGACTTGTAACCTTCATCCCGACAGTAATAGGGGTTACCATACTAGTTTTTGTCATAGCAGCCGTTCTCCCCGCTGATCCCGCCAAGCTCTGGGCTGGAGGTGAGAAGGCTAATCCCCAGGTTGTGGAGAATCTTAGGAGAGAGTATAGGCTGGATAGACCTCTATGGGAGCAGTACTACTTTTTCATGAAGAATGTTGTTACTAACGAGCTTGTTAGCCCAGTATCACATAATAAGGTGTGGGAGGATCTAGGTAGGAGGCTTCCAGTCACAATACAGCTCACCCTACTAGCCTTCACGTTCATAGTATTGATAGGTATTCCGTTAGGAGTGATATCGGCTCTGAAGAGGGATAGTCTCCTGGATATGGTGATTAGGATTTTAGCGCTTATCGGAGTTTCAACACCAATATTCTGGCTAGCATACCTGCTAATATTCCTGTTCTTCACGAGGTTACAGTGGATTACACTAGCTGGGACCCCTACAACTCCCTACTCCATAACCGGGATACCATTAATAGACTCATTGTTGATGCTTGACTTTAGCACCTTCAAACAGGTTATAGAGAGGTACTGGCTACCATCAATAGTCCTAGCATACCCTAGCATAGGGGTTATCGCTAGGCTCGTTAGGAACAGCTTCCTCGACGCTATGAGCGCTGATTTCGTAGAATACATTGATGCCAGGGGGTTACCTAGGATGCGGAAGTACATACACGTGCTCAAGAACGCTATGATACCCATAATAACAGTTCTAGGTCTAACCTTCGGAGGCCTCCTCTCCGGAGCCCCAATAACAGAAACTGTATTCGGGCTACCGGGCGTTGGTAGATACCTCATAGACGCTATAAGAGCCTATGACTACCTAACACTTGTTGGAGGAGTTTTCCTAATAGCCTTAATATACGTGACGATAAACCTGATAGTTGATATAAGCTACGCCATAATAGACCCTAGGGTGAGATATTAGGACTACGACTCCAAAGCAGGTCTTATCACCAGTTGTAAGGGCTTTGTAAATATCGTAAGTACACGTTTCTCATGTTAAAGTTTAAAAACCTAGATTGTCTTCCAGGAGGTAAAGGGTTCACCTCATTGTCTAAAGCGGAGGAGAGTAGAGAGGAGGTTTACGAGAGGAAGCTCCTAGATAGGGTTGTGGATGTAGCGATTAATGGGGTAACGTGGGTACTTGATAGGATAAGACCTGGATGGAGGGTTAGAAATGAGGCTAGGATTGAGGAGTTCAGGCTCACATTATATGCTTTCAATAGATCCCCTCCAGGGCTTCTGGGGGTTACTTTGATCTCGATGTTCATGGTTTTAGCCGTTCTAGGACCCTATATAGCCCCTTTTAGCTATGACATGCCACTAGTGCTCTGTGATCAAAATGCATACTTAGCCCCTCCTGGCGCTGTAATCACTGTTAGAGAGGGTAGTCTATGCCACCAGGTCTACGGTATTAAACCTGGTAACTATACGCTAATCCTAGGTGCCGATGACTATGGGAGGGATCTGTTTAGCAGGGTTCTCTACGGGGCTAGGACGAGTTTAGTTGTAGCCGTGATAGTAATGCTGGTGGGGCCTTTAATAGGGATACTTCTAGGGCTTATAGCCGGTTATAGGGGTGGTTATATCGACGAGTTCTTGATGAGGCTTACAGACGTGTTTATAGCATTCCCAGGCTTGATACTAGCTATAGCGTTTTCAGCTGTGCTTCCAGACAGGCTTTCTGGGAT
>JAPYWV010000150.1 GCA_028276165.1 Acidilobaceae archaeon | reverse complement strand
AGATATGGGAGGTAGTATGGCTATTGATATTACAACGCTAGTATCAATATTGCTATCTCAAGCACCAGTAGCAGCTGTAATTATCCTGGTCTTAATCCTCTATGCTGAGCGTAAATTCAATGTTGTAGAGAACAGGCTTGAATCCATGTTAAACTTTAACGAGGCTCTTCTACTGGTGCTACTGTCGAGGGGTGTGATCTCGGATTCAGAGTATAGGCTCCTCTCGTTGATACTACCCTCCTCCGGGGTTTCAGCTGGGTCTAGGTATTACACTAAGGATGTTGAGAGGAGGTTGTACGAGATCATTGATAGGCTTACAAGCGATCCCAGGACGGCCACGTGGGATGATGTTCTTGAGCTTGAAAGGATCTATGATGTGTTATGGGATGAAATTGACGCTACTAGGGATAGGAAGAGGAGGAGGGAGTTGATAGCCCTCTCTGTTAAGGTTAAGGTTATGGCTGTTATGACTAGGGTTTACCTCATAGGTAGGGGTGTAATGCCGCCATGGGTTAAAGGTCGTAGCTAGCCTTATGGTATCTAACCTCTCATTAGTTCTTGTTGGTAGGGTATCTACGCTCTCCTACGTCCTCCTACGGGTTGGGGTGTGAGCGTTAGCCCCTACCCCTGATACCCTAGTGGTGTTGTGGTGTGAGGAGGGGTGTTAGCGGTCTCATAGCTGTTCTAGTACTAGGCTTGGTCATGGTCAGCCTCATATCAACAGCTGTCACCCTAAGCTCTAGGCTTCAGAGGGGTGTTGAGGAGAGCTCCTCCAGGGCATCCAGGATACTCTCTGAGGCCTCCCAACCACCGGTGCTAAGCCTCTACAGCTCCAACGGGGCACTCTACGTAGAGGTGGTAACCTCAAGGCCCCTGGAGATAAGGGGTTTCATTGTTGAGCTCCCCAACAGCTTCTCATTCAAACCCGTAGGTAACACCACTATAGGAGTCTCAAGGTTTAAGGTTGTAGAGAGCTACAACTGCGAACCCGTTAGAGTACACGTGCTCCTAGCATCAGGCCTAATCGTATCCTATGACCCGAGGCTCGACCCAAGGATAGGGTTCACACCAAGAGGATGGGATGGCTGGTGGAGGTGCGAGCTAGCAGAGGGCACGGGTGGAGGCGGAGGGGTCTACGACCCCAGGGTTTGGCTTGAAGCGAGGGGGCTCGGTGGTGGCGGTAACGATACTGTAACCATCCCCGTGAACTGGAATGGTGGTGTGTCGGCCTGGGTTAGGGTTGGGGCTTCGGTAAACCCGTACGTCTGGGGTGAATGCTCAGTTTACGATAACAGGAACTACAGGTGGGTCTCGGAGATCGTCATAGGCGGTTTCACTGTTAACGGCTCAAGGGTCGACGTGGTTCTAGGCTGTGCCCAGGGCTGGCCTATAGCGTTGTACCTGGCTTTAAGAGGCCCAGATGATGTGGTGTTCAGCGGGAGGGTTGACTTCAGCTACAGTGTGACCTACAGGACAGAGGCTCCCCCCAAAGACATGTCCTCTGATCCAAGCCTGGACGGCCCGCTCCCGGTAGGCTACACCCCGATAGGTCATTCGAGCTACACTGCGAGGAGGAGCTGGTGGGTTCCATCGGTAGCCACGGTAGAGTGGACTTACGAGGGGTCTGCCACCATAAACTACAGGATGTCCACGGTCATGGTGCTACTAGTGTGGGCTTACATGAGGCCTGACCCCTACATAGGAGTCTATAATGCGGACAACCCCTACGTGACTTTTAGTGTTAGCGTTGGCATCAGGGTCGATAACGCCACGAGGGTCTCCTTGAACCCCGTATCCCTAGACCTCGGGGTCGTGGATGCCGTCAGGGTTAGGCTCTACAGGTACAACCTGACATCCCCGATCGTCACCAGGGACTGGGAGCCCCGCCTCGTGAGAGAGCAGATCACACTATGCACGACACACAGTATCTGGAGCGGTGTCTACGAGTGCAGGCCTTCCGAGAAGGTCTATGTGACAGCCGGGAGGGCCTCGGTGCCTGAGCCCTTCTCCTACGCTGTGTACAAGGTGTACCAGTCGCTGTTACCGGGAGCCCCTAGGGTCTACGTTGTAGCCTCCGTTAATGGTGTAGAGTTCAGGAGGCCCGTGGAGCCCGGTAAGGCTACGGAGGTCGCGTTCCCAGGGGCTAGGTTCAGGGTTGAGGCTACACCCTACGTCCACCCGCCATTGTTCAATGGCATCACGACATCGTACAGGGATGTGAGCGACAGGGTCAGAGAGTACAGGGGTGGGACACACCCAGCACCAAGCCTGTCGCCCTGGAGGGGGCCAGCACTGATGGAGATAGAAACCCCCAAGTCCAGGTTCCTAGCCGCACTATCATGGCCCGGTGTCCTGACTGTAACACAGGCTAACACAACCTACAGGGGCTACGCTCAGCTGATAGCAGGCCTGCCGTACACGGTGACACCCAATGAAGGCTACAGGGTCGCCAGGGCATGGGTTGACGGTGGAGCCCTCGTTGTGACTGTCGAGCAGGCATTAGACCCTAGGGTGGGGTGGACAGTGGATCTAAGAGCGTTAACGGGGACACACATAGTCATAACGGTGGCCTCAAGGAACCCATACCAGGCTGAATCAATCATAGCGTGGGTTAGCTAGAGAAGCTTCCACTTAGAAAGCCATAACCCCTCCTCGCCTTTA
>JAPYWV010000109.1 GCA_028276165.1 Acidilobaceae archaeon | reverse complement strand
TAGCAGAACTAGTACTACAAGCATACCAGGCTAAAAACTCAAAAACCCCGGCTAGCTAATACAGCCACCGGTGGAGAAACCGGGCCGGCCTTGAGGGGTAACCCGATGATAAGGCCCTAGCCCCCTTCCGACACCTCCTTAAAGCCGTGAATGGGAGAGCTCGGACAACCTAGCATTCGATGGGGTTGTAAGAGCTCCTCCACGAAACCCCTACCCCCTAGGGTCGCCTGCAGGGTAGACTTCAACACCGTACTTTACAGCGTTAACGTAGAACTCTCTACCCTCGCTTAGTGCCCTCTCAAGCTCACCCTCCGAGATGACAGTGATCTCGACGTCAACATCCTTAACTGTGGCGAGCTCAAACCTCACATCACGTGGGATATCGTAGCCGACGATGACAAGTACGTCTATGTCACTTAAACCCCTCACAAACCTCCTTCTAGCCAGAGATCCGGTGATGAGAATCCTAACAGAGTTAAACCTCTCGATAAGCCCTACCAGGAGCTCCTCCAAAGGCTCCAGTAGATCCTCAGCACTTGTACCCCTAAGGATCTCTCTCAATCTCTCTCTTAACAAGCTCTACAACCTCCACAGCTGCTTTCAATTCCATTGTATGGATTCCCACACCCCTCTCCCTTTCAAGCTCTTGTATCAAATACTCCTTTCAATTCCATTGTATAGATTCAAAGTTGATTGAGGATGTTAGGGGTGTTATCGTTATACCAGCTTTCAATTCCATTGAATGGATTCCGTATGGCCTGCCCTGCCTCCACACAAACATTACTTTCAATTCCACTATATGGATTCTGCACCATCGCATCCCATGTTCACTGTGGAAAGTTCTCTCAATTCCATTACATGGATTCTACCCTATTAAGCCCCCAGTTGGGGGCTTCATGTACATGGTGTAGAGTCGGGTATTTAGGCTTTTCGCTTCCACCCCTCATCGGATTTCCCTTGTCGGAAATAGGAGTTCCCATTGAATACTGTTAGCACACATGCTTATGGGTGTAGTGTCCAGTGGTAACGTATATAAGCTTCAGTTCACGTGTGGTTTGTAAGCTTTCCATTCTACATCTGCCTTCTAGGATATGCTTTAAGAGCTGGCTATGAGAGGGGATCACCACCCACTAGTAATTGTAACATCCTAGGAGCTCGTTCAATGGAATTGAAAAATATTAACCCTGCTGATATAACCTAAGAAGTGAAGTGGAGTAAGAATCCATTCAATGGAATTGAAAGCTGGTATAACGATAACACCCCTAACATCCTCAATCAACTTTGCAATACTATGTGTCTGCGAGTACACCCCCAACTTCTTAATACATAGTGCCTTAAGGGCTTTCTCAACAGCTTGATGTGATAGGAAGCACACCTTACTCCACCTACCAAACTGGAAGAGCTCGCGAGCAGCTTCTAGGTCGTCCAAAGCCTCCTCAAGCCAATCCCTAAACCTCTCATAACTCAAAACGCTCCCCTAGGTGGAAGTGTGGTGATTAGAAGCTTAAACAACCTCTACACCTCCCATTCCATGGGTTGGAGTTGGGGCTCTTTCAACTAGGTAGAGCCTTATCGTCTTAGCTTAAGCCGGGAATTCGAATAACAGTTTTATAGCTTAATTCAACTCACCTCATAAAGCCTTGAATCAGCCTAGTGGACTCCCAGGTAACCAGCTTGGACGCTCGACGTTACAGGTTGCTTGGATCTCAGCTTTGATAACCTCTCCTCTCCCTTCTACCAAGTTCGTCCCTAAAACACCAGAGCCCCTCGAACGGGTCTATTATCACAACCCTTAGAGCGCTTATTAGAGCGTCATTCAATAGTATTAGCGGGCTCCTGGTGATGTAAGCGTAGGCTTTCACAGGACCCTCAACCCTATCACTCGCGTCAACGTATACATTCACGTGATCTGTCGTTCGCGGTAGGAGAGTTCTACTACCATCGGCTAGAACTCTCTCCAAGAGTGTAACATTAGGCTTCTCACCGATTAGAGCCCTAGCGATCCCCTCAGGTAACGTGATTTCAGGCTCTCTACCCGCAAAACCACTATTAGCCACCCCGAGTCCTTCACTGCAGATATCCCTGTAGCAAACTCTAACCTTGAGCCTTAGAACCACTCTCCTCCACCTCACTAGGAGGCATTAGTGTTAGCATTAGGAGCTCCAAATCCTCCATGAACTCGGGAGGCATTATCGTAAGTATCACCCCCACATCCTCACCCAAACCCATCACCTCTAGTAGTTGGGTTTTAAGGGGAGACCTAATTAGTTGTACGCTAGTTATACGCTAACAGACATGTAAGACATGTAATCCCTCTAACTCCATACCCAGACTTAAACTAACCTTTCATCACAGGGTGTTAGGTGAAGTCGTGGAGCCTCTAAGGGCACAACATTCGATATCATATCCGTATGAGTGTCGTTCATGTAGGTTTAAGGAGTTACCTTGTATTGGGTTCATGGTGTCGGAATTGGCTTCGTGGTTTAAAGTCTATAATGGTGTGGTTTTTGAAGTAAAAGGTAGCCCTCTCTTCCTCATATTCATAGCGTCCACCATGACATCCACGATCCCGGGTATCAGCGTTGCCGGCCCTACCCCTGAAGCTACGCTCTTCACACCGGCATTGGACGTGGAGTACCTGGTTACTGGGAGACCTCTATCCTCTAACTCGATCCCTGTTACACCCACTGGTATCCCGACCCCGGCTCTCCTATCAAGGGTTGCATTGAACCTCTTGGGGATACCGTTCCTCGTAGTCGATGCCGGATCCTATGTTAAGCCCAAGGTGCCTCATGTCAGGCTACCTAGCGCCATTGTTGGAGGCGATATTAGGAGTGGTAGGGCCCTACCCAGGGGGAGGTCTAGGGAGCTCTTCGAAGAGTCTATGACTCTTGGCCTAATGCTAGCTCGTAACACTAACGTGGTTATAGGTGAGAGTATGCCTGGTGGCACTACGACAGCTATGGCTATAATGGAGGCCCTGGGCTACAGTGCTAGAGGTCGTGTTAGCAGTGCTAGCCCAGTCAACCCCCATGAGCTTAAGGTGAGGGTTGTCGAGGAGGGTTTCAGGAACGCTGGTCTGAAGCCCCCTGCTGGTGATGTGTTCGAGGTTGTGGATGCCGTAGGGGACCCCCTGCACATATCCATAGCCGGGTTTGTTGTAGGAGCTCTGAGGAACAACTCTAGGGTTATACTAGCTGGTGGGACCCAGATGTGCTCTGTCCTAGCTATCCTGAAGAGGCTCAACGTAAGGGTTGAAGGAGCCGTCTCCATAGCGACAACTAGGTGGATTGTAGAGGATAAACAGTCTGATATAAGGGGTCTACTAGCCGACATAGCCCCGGAGGTTGGTTTAATAGCGACAACAATCGATCTAGGCAAGTCCAAGTACGATGGGCTGAGAGCTTACGAACAAGGCTATGTTAAGGAGGGTGTGGGAGCAGGTGGCCTCCTAACGCTCGCAGCCCTAAAAGGCTATGATGAGGGTGAGGTGTTAAAGCTTATAGAGGAGGAGTACGAGAGGTTGATGAGGATTGGGCTTAGTCGACAGAGTGTACTATGATGGTGGACACGATGCTCTCGTGGTACTCCTAGGTAGCCATTACAACTTCATAACGACCCTCCCGTACCAGCCTAGGGAGGCTAACACCATAGTGTTTAAGAGGGTTCAAAAGGATTTCAGGTGCGATGACCTGAGGAGTTTCTATGAAAAGCTTAGAGCCGATCTAGGCTACAATAACTCAATAGTGTTCCTAACAGCAGCCCCCGTAGACGATCACCTATACGTTGTTAACAGTGAGGGGACCGTTGCGGTTATAGCAACGATCGGCCTCGAACCTCCAGTGTGTCCGGGCTATGGTAACCGCTACGAGCCTCTAATAGGCACCATAAACATAGCTGTTGTAATCGACCACAGCTTAACCTATAATGCTCTCGTAGACCTGCTAAGGGTTGTTGTTGAAGCTAAAAGTGTTGCCGTCTCAGAGCTCCTCCTAAGATGTGATGTTAGGTCACCTGGTACGGCTACGGATGCTGTAGCCGTTGGGGGTAGGCTTGTGGAGGGGGATGGTTACATAAACATGGGCATGTTGACAACGGTGGGAGGCTGGGTTTCTGGTGCAGTGTACAGGGGGCTTATTGGGATTGGGCTTAGGAGGCTAGGCTTAGAGGGCTTACTCCATAACGCTATAGGCCTTAGCTTGGATGAGCTAGTAAACCTTGTAGTTGAGCTCTACAAGCAAGCCCCCTTACCTGGAGTTACCTTGGAGCAT
>JAPYWV010000108.1 GCA_028276165.1 Acidilobaceae archaeon | reverse complement strand
CCTTTGGTGGTGCTTCAACCTCGTAGGTCGACCCGCTTATAAGCTCCTCGGAGTCAAGATCGTATACGAAGATATTAGAGTTATGCTCTACAAGCTTCCTCTTAAACCACGTGATGAAAATGTGCCTCGGCTCCCTGAAGCCCGGTACTAGTAGGTTGCTCTTGAATATAGTCATCATCCTATCCCATTCACCCCACGGGGGGGCCTGGATTATTATTAAACCTCCCCCTTCAACTATGCCGGTAAGCCTGCCGACATCGTTAGGCTTAAGATCGTTAGTTAAATCCATGACTAGGATCTGGAATGTCGTCCCCAGGAATCTCTCGCTCTCCTCATAAACAGCTATGGTTGGCTCTATACCCCTAGAGGACTCCTTAACAACCCTCTTAACGATCTCCTTCCTAATCCTAGCATCCTCAAACTCGTCGTGGAACACGTAGAGTAGCTTAAGCTTCTTCTCATCACCATCCCTCCTTCTAACCCTCTCATAGTACAGTAGGGTTCTAGCGGTGACAGCACCAACTCTAAACGGGTTGGACCCGGAGTAGACGATTAAAACCCTATACCTATTCCTAAGAGCACTTCTAATAACACTCCCCAGGCTCCTAATGAACCTAACAGCTCTAGCGGTTGAGGCCTTATCGAGATCCTCCAGCACTCTGAGAATTTCCCTCTCAGCATCTTCCCTGATGCTCATTAGAGGCACCTACTCCTACCACAGACCCAGAACTCACATTACCTCCTAAACCCTATTAAGCTCTCCTCCTCACCAACGAGGTTTTTAATTAAAGGTTAAGCTGTCACTGTAGTATGGGGTTTAGGCTGGTGGGTGCACCTGAGGTCGTAAACGACGGTGATATGGTGGTCTTGGTAGCTATTAGAGGGGGTTCCGTTAGGCACTACTACGTCAAAGTTAGAGCTTATAACGTTTATTCAACTGTTGCTGGTGTAGTAAGGGGTGCAGATGTAATTGGAAGGGGGTACGGTGAGTGCCTGGAGGTAGCTGATGGCGAGATCTGCGTACTTAAGCCTACGCTCCGAGAGTTGCTTGAAAACTTCTACGAGAGGGTAACACAGGTGATATACCCTAAGGATGCTGGGGTCATAAGCTTCGAGTTAGGCTTAAGAAGGGGTATGAGGGTTTTAGAGGGTGGGACTGGTAGTGGTTTCATGACGAGCGAGCTAGCTAGAATAGTATGCCCTACGGGTAGAGTCTACAGCTATGATGTGAGGGAGGATAACCTGAGGGTTGCAGAGAGGAACCTTAGGATGTCGGGTTTGATTGAGTGCGTCGAGCTTAAACTAGGTGATGTGAGAAGGGGGGTTGCGGAGGGGGATTTGGATGCAGCAGTACTAGACATACCGGATCCATGGGAGGCTTTAGAGCCTCTCTCCAAGTCAATCAAGCCATCAGCACCCCTCGTAGCGTTCATCCCGACAATGAACCAGGTGGTTAGACTGGTGGGCTCTGTAGCTAGGAGTAGGAGCTGGATCCTATCTAGGATTGTTGAGGTTAGCGAGAGGGAGGTAGATTTCACAGAGGAAGCTGTAAGACCTTCGAGGACGACAACGTTTACAGGCTACATAGCGGTCCTAAGGAGGGTTATTAGGGTTTAACCTCCCACTACCCCCTCGGGTGCCCTAGTAGACGGGGGTTAACCAGTGTTTGTACCTCTCCTCCAACCCCATAACGATCCTCTGGTACCTCTCCTTCAACTTCATGGTTATAGGTCCTGGTTTACCTTCACCTACAGGCCTTCCATCCACCTCTAGAACCGGGGTTATCTCAGCAGCAGTCCCCGTGAAGAACACCTCTTCAGCTGTAAGTAACTCCTCCCTCGTTATATCCCTTTCCTCCACCATGTAACCCTCATCTCTAGCTATTCTAATCACCGTATCCCTTGTTATGCCCTCTAGGATCGAGGCTGTTGTGGGTGGAGTCGCTATAACACCTCTTCTCACGATGAACACGTTCTCCCCCGAACCCTCCGCTACGTAGCCCCTCCAGTCCAGGAGTATGGCCTCATCGTACCCCTCCAGCCTAGCCTCTCTCAACGCTATAACGGAGTTGAGGTATATACCACATGCTTTAGCCATGACGGGCATCGAGAAGGATGGAACCCTCCTCCAGCTAACAACTTTAACTCTAACGCCTTCGGCTTTAAGGTACTTACCGAAGGGGAAGGCGGCTATGGCGATTTCAACAGGCATCCCAGTTATGTCAAGCGATATGCCACCCTCGCCTACGAACGCTATAGGCCTTATGTACACGTCTTCTCTGAAACCATTAGCCCTTATAACCTCAATCGTGGCATCCACAAGCTGCTCCACCGTATACCCAATGTTGAAGCCCACCAGCTTAGCTGAGTTAACAAGTCTAACAATGTGATCTCTAAGTCTAAACACGTGGAGGTTCGATCCATTCCAGTACCCCCTTATACCCTCAAAAACGCCTGTACCATAATGGAGGGCGTGCGTTAGAACATGTACCCTGGCCTCCTCGCACTCAACTATCCTACCATTAAACCATATGTACTTGAGCTTTCTACACCAAACACTCAAGAGGGTTCACCTGGAGGTTGCAACGGCATTAGTATACTATGAGTTAACCAGGGGGTATTTAAGCTTTTAGCTTTAGCCCTCGATAACACTTATAAGACTCCAGGGTTACACACTAGCCTGGACATAGCGTGTGCTCGCGAGGGAGTTGGATAGTTTGAGTAGGAGGGTTTCCTGGGATATACTGTCTAGGAGGGATCCACACGGTTACTACGTTATACCCTTAAAGCCTGAGGGTAGGGGGTTCGTGGAGTCTATCTTAAAGCAGAATAACGACCCCTATGCTAGGATCGTTGAGGGTAGGGATGTATTGCTGGTGAGGGTTAGGTCTAGGAGTGTTGCCGAGAAGATTGTAAGGCTTGCAGAGAGGAGGGGTTTGATAGCAGAGGTTGAGGAGATATACTAGGCTATCTCCGCCTTCAAACCCTCAAGTACTTCAAGTATGTTTTTCCTCAACTCCTCTATTCTGTGGAGCTCATCGTTTGGTATCGTGAACTTCGCTTTCACTAGTTCCACGTAGAGCCTACCTAGGGCCTCTTTAATCCTAGACACCTGGATCCCGTGGGTTACAAGTTCCTCCGCCTTCCTATGGAGGTCTATTATGGTTTTTAACAACATGAACTGCTTCCTTGGGGTTGAGAACGCGTCTATCG
The DNA here is from genome assembly GCA_028276165.1 of Acidilobaceae archaeon. Classification (GTDB taxonomy): domain Archaea; phylum Thermoproteota; class Thermoprotei_A; order Sulfolobales; family Acidilobaceae; genus DSZV01. The sequence goes on along the minus strand of JAPYWV010000108.1, from coordinate 1,136 downwards.
GGTCATAGGCGTTCTGCTTGAGGAACCCGTCTTTCAACAGCCTAGCTGTCTCTAGCACAAGCTTATCCCTCTCGCTTAGGCTCTCCGTGCCTATGAGCCTTACTATCTCCTGTAGCTCGGCCTCCTTCAATAGTATCCTCATAGCCTCATCCCTGTACTCCCTCCAGTTGGGATCAACGTTCTTATGCCACCAGTCTGATACAAGGTCCACGTAGGCGCTGTAGCTTATAAGCCAGTTTATAGCCGGGTAGTGCCTGCTATAGGCTAGCTTTGTGTCAAGAGCCCAGAAGACTCTTATGAACCTCGTCGTGTGACTTGTAACAGGCTCGCTGAAATCACCTCCAGGTGGGCTAACAGCCCCCACCAGGGTTACACTTCCAACCCTCTCAGGGCTCCCAAGGGCTACAACTCTACCAGCTCTCTCGTAGAACTCAGCTAGCCTTGAAGCCAGGTAGCTTGGGTAACCCTCCTCAGCTGGCATCTCCTCAAGCCTACCACCTATCTCCCTTAGAGCCTCAGCCCACCTGCTAGTCGAGTCAGCTACTAGTAGGACATCGTAGCCCATATCCCTATAGTACTCCGCCAAGGTTACACCAACATATATGCTAGCCTCCCTAGCTGATACCGGCATGTTACTCGTATTGGCTATCAGGATAGTCCTATCCATTAGAGGCTTACCAGTCCAGGGGTCCATGTACTTAGGGAACCTCTCTAGAACCTCCGTCATCTCATTACCCCTCTCACCACAGCCAATGTATATAACCACCTTAGCCTCACTCCACTGCGCAAGAGCATGCAATGTTACAGTGTTATGGAGTATAGCTGGTACCTCGCCTCCCACAAAGTTATGGGTTCCAGGTACTGTGATATCGTACACATCGAAGTCACCCTCGATGACCTCTACACTTTCCACCTCATCGAAAGCCACGTACTTTAACGCCTCAGCTATGGGGGCTAGAGCATCATCTCTAGTTAGCTGTGCTAGTAACACCATCTTTACAGCGCCTATCCTCCCACCCACTATCGTAGGTGTAGCCCTCGATACTACCCGTGGCTCTACCCTAACAGCATCCCCGACCCTACCATCCTGCCTCTTACTCGACACATACGATGCCATCCTAAGGATCTTACCTAAG
>JAPYWV010000030.1 GCA_028276165.1 Acidilobaceae archaeon | reverse complement strand
GTATCTGTGTAACTGTTTGTTGTTACCGTATTTTAGCTCAACCCACCCCCTGTGGGTTCTAACCTTCAAGCTTCCATTCTCGATTTTCCAGTCTTGGTTGTCTGAGTACACTATTGTAACCCTTCTAACCTCTGGTTTTCTAGTGTAAGCTTTACCTTTCTTCAAGCGTTCTCTGAAGGATTTGGCTCTCCTAGCTGCATCTCTGTAGGCACCTTTTATAACTCTTGTTGGTATTCATGGGTACTCTCTTCTATACCTCTCGTAGAACACCCTGTGTAGTGTTTTCTGGGAAGCATTATGCTCTAACGCGTATTCAACCATCTCACCGATCATTGTCTTCAAAGGTTCAACTATATCCCTTAGAGCCTCCCCGGCAACCCTGTTAGCGTAGCACTCCAATACAACAGTCCTACGAAGCACCTTGAACAACCGCTCCAAAAAACACACCTCAAACCCATAGCCTCCAAAACCATAGTTACCTCCAAACTCTAAAGCTTAAATACCCATATAGAACTGCGTCAACCTCCCACATAGGCCCCTCTCGGGAGCTCTTGGATCCTACAGGGTGTTTAGAGTAAAGCAGCCTCCCCCTGGATTTAAGTATGTCAACTTGAGAACTGCTACCCACAAGTCTAGAACCACCTATTCTAGCTAGAGCCTTTGACAGCTCACCTAACACGTTATACCATGTATCTACAGCTACCTACACCTATTTAAATCCACCGTCAGCTCTGTAACAGCCTATCGTGGGGGCCTCGTACATCTTCTACACTCTCTAGACTCTTCAGGTTTACTCAGCTCATCCAAACTCTATGACCCCTCCCCGCCCTTGAAGGGCGGGGTTTCGAACCTCTGGGTCTAGGGTGTTACCCCTCCGGGTGGGGGTTATGGTTTCACACATCTCATCCAGGCTCGGGGGTACGCTGTGCTCCGTATTCTCGAAGGCGGGGCTTACCCCCGCAACCCCCAAGCCCTCGACTCCAGCCAGAACCTCATCACCACACTAGCAGTATGCTCCCCCGGGGGGGTTTAAAAGCCTTAACGCTCTAAAGCTGTGTGTGAACTCTACCCCGCCTTGAAAGGCGAGGTTTGCTAAGCTTAAGTATCACGGCGGTAGTTTAACTTATTTAGGTTTAGATCCAATTATAGTACCTTGGATGATGTGTGGTGACGGCACCGAGCTAACGCTATGAGGTTGGACTTAGAACTGATGCTCGAAGACCCCTTATGCTCATTCATAACATTGAGGAAGCTAAAACCGTGTTGTGCCCCGCCTAACCGGCCCTCCTTCACCCTCATACCCTTTGTAGGGTCGTCTGGGGGTGTGAGACTGGCGGGGCCATATTATATTCTACTATCCAACCCTTTTAAACACCCCATGTCTAGGTATAGTGGGGTTCCCTTTGGGCGGCGATGTGGTAGTGGTGGATTACGAGGGCTCGATAGTTTACGCTAAGGTCAATAAGGATGGGTTATACGTGTGTCCCCTGTGCGAGGTTGCCCTCTTTCAAAGCCCTAGGGATTTAATGCTTCATATAATGGCTCATGCTAAGGGTTATACGGAGAAGCTGGCTAAGATTAAGAAGGAGGTTGAGTGAGGGGCTCCAAGCTTCTCGTTTTCCAGTAGTTTGTAGTTTAAACTCTATGTGAGTGAGCCTAGTGGGGGGTTAGCGTGTCTTCTTCCCCTACACTCTGTGGTAATGTGGGCCCTGTCTGGGCCTCCCTGGTGGAGGGGATTCTGGGTTCTACTAGGGTTCTCGAGTTCTACGGTGTTCCTGCTCTTTTGAACCAAGCTGGTATCTTCGACATCCAAGTTGATGGTGTTGAAGGCTTTTCCTGGAGTTATGGTGGCATCTACGAAGTTAACGTTAACGGTGGCGGGCTTGTTAGCGAGGTTCCTCTAGAACCTTCAAGGGATGTTCCTATTAGCGTTAGTGTACTCAATGTTAGAGATGTTGTGTCAGGCTTAGTCGAGTTCACAGGCTCCAGTGGGCAACCCGGCCTCTTCAACCCACTAGGCTGGAGACCCCTGGCTCCGCTCATCCTTGAGGGTGATACAGGTTTAGCTGGTTGCGTTAAGCTAGGTGATGTAACAGCCTCACCTGCCGGGCTAGAGCCTCTTCATGGTAAGCATGTGGTCTCGTGTAGTAGGCCTCCTCCAGCACCTTACCGACTTGAGGTTAAGCTGGGGGTCTTCAAGTTCCACATTGAGGCTGACGTGGTGAAGCTTGGCTCGGTAACGTTGGCTAGAGGTGGGGGCTTCACCCTAGCCTGGACTCCGGGAGCTGTGACCATGAGATCTGACGGGTACATGGAGATTACCTTAGAGCACCCTTATAGGGATTACAGTGTTAGCTTGATGCACGTACTCTCCTTCTATAGATTCAAGGGTAGTGGGCTATTTCGAGGTGTATCAGCTGTAGTTGAGGGGCCTAGGGGGTCTCTTGCCATATCCTCACCTGAGGTGTTTGAAATCACAGCCCAGAGGGGCTCTCTGGTGTTAAGGTTTAAAGGGGAGCTCTCCCTAACCCCCGGAGGCTACGTGGAGGCCTCCAGGCTCCTACTCGAAAGATCTATTAGATGGGATTCAAGTGATGTACCTTCAAACCCCTTAGGCCATGTTAGAAGCTATAGGGTGCAACCTGTACTGGTGGGCTTTAAGGGTGGTGTAGCTAGGTTTGATGTATCAAACCCGACTATGGCTGATGGGGTTTTCGAGGTTAAAACGTACTACCCCCTCATGGAAGCTAGGTTCTCGACGATGGATGGCTGGGTTGAGGCGAGGGCTCTAAGAGATTCTATCACGATCCCCGCTCCTAGAGGTTACTGTGGTTCAGCTGAGGTTAGGATTGGCAGGGTACCTCATAGGTTTTAAACACCTAGGATTAAAGGTATGTTTCTCTCGAAAGGCTTCTCTACAATCCCCTTCTCTGTGATGAAGGCTGTTACGAGCTCTGGTGGGGTTACATCGAATGAGGGGTTGTAGACTTCTACATCCTCTAATGTTATGTAGGTCTGCCCCATGACCGTTCTAACCTCGTCCGGGCTTCTCTCCTCGATAACTATCTCCTCGGGATTCCACGTTCTCTGGAAGGTGCTCGTAGGGGCTACAACGTAGAAGGGCTTGCTCGCATGCCTAGCTGCTAGAGCCACCTGTAGTGTTCCGATCTTGTTAGCCGTATGCCCTGTCATCACTATCCTATCAGCCCCCACTAGGACTAGGTCGGCCATACCCCTAGCTAGTGTTATTGCTACAGCGCTGTCAACGATAAGCTTTACAGGTATACCCTCCCTCCTAAGCTCCCATACATTAAGCCTAGCCCCCTGGAGTACGGGCCTGGTCTCCGTTGTTATAACGCTAACCCTCTTACCCTCATACCAAGCGTATCTAACAACACCTAGAGCTGTACCGAAACCTGCTGTAGCTAGAGCCCCTGTATTACAGTGGGTTAGCACGGTCTGACCATCCTCTATAAGCCTAGAACCGATCCTCCCCATCTCAATGTTAGCTTTAACATCCTCAACGTATATCCTTAAAGCCTCCTCTAAAACACCATTTATAACCCCGTCAACACCACCCCTGGAAGCCTCATCATAAGCTCTCCTCATAACCCTATCGAGGGCCCAGAATAGGTTGAAGGCAGTAGGCCTAGTGGAGGCTAGAAGCCTCCTAGCGTGCTCAAGATCGTTCAATAGAGCATCGACGTCAGATGATTTACTCTCTAAGGCGGCTAAGGCCAACCCAAACCCAGCACTAACACCTATAGCTGGGGCACCCCTAATCTCCATGCTTCTTATAGCTTCCGCAACCCTCCTATAATCCCTAGTCCTCCTATAAACCTCCTTGAATGGGATAAGCCTAGTGTCAAGCCATACAAACTCTAGACTTTCGAAGTCAAAGTACAGGGGTTTGATCTTCAAAAACCTCTCTAGGCTCCTAAGCTCGGCTAGTAGGTCTTTCAAGCCCAACACCAGCTTAGAGCCTTTAACTAAAGGTTAATATAGGTAAGGTTGGTATAGATCCTGTATGTAGGGAGGTGTAGGGGGCTCCTCTATGCTAACTCAGCCACTGTACAACCGGCTATGCACCCTCTCGTTTTCAAGATGTGTAGCTTGAATTCTTCGAGTTCATGTTATGCTGTATGTTGCTCTAGCCTCATAGTATGTTATCACCCCATATTTATCAACCACTGCTACCACCGGCTCGTAGCCCGATGATATAGCGGATCTACTCCACTCTGCTAGATTCTCCAACGTCATGGGGGTGCCCTCCTCTAAGACTAGGATTTCAGTTTTCCTCGATCCAAGGTTTAGTATCAACGTGTTAGGTCTTGATCCGAGCTTTGCCTTCCTACCCCTCCTCCTCAGATCATGGTATACGAGGAATAGCGAGAGCTTAACACCGAGCATGCTAGCATACCTGAGGGCCTCATCCCATCCAGTCCTCCCCTCAATAGCCACCTTACCTGTCGCTAAAAGGTCTAAAGCCTCCAATATCTCAACATTACCCCTAAGATCAGCGAAACCCATTCTCAGCAGGTTAGCGCAAAACTCCTGGTCTAGGCACTTCTCTAGCTTAAATCCACTCCTATCTACCAACTTCAAGTATGCTTTAACACTGGCAGCCATTCTAGAGCTCCTAGTCTAACTAGTGATTCTCATTACCCTAATAAGCTATGGTGTTGCAATCTACGACCTCCCCCACCCTAACAAACTCCTCCCATCCCCGCCTTGGAAAATGGGGCTTCCAGTTGTGAGGTTGGCTAACGCTACTTTACAAGATCATGTTTCGGCCTCCGGGTAACTCTTAGTTTAACCGTGGTTAGAGGGGGACTAGAACCACCATGCCGTCCATGAGGTATCTGTAGAGTTTCCTAACGTTAGACCCCTTTATCTTCACAACCCTGGCTACCGTATCTTGGTTAACGTGATCATAGCCGTACAACCTAGCTACTAGGTATACGGCTGCAGCTGCTATAGTCTCCGGCCTCTTGCCATAGAGGTTCTTCCTATTCCTCTGAGTTGCTCTTATGAACTCCATTGCAGTCCTCCTAACCTCATCCCCAAGCTTTAGCTCCGATACTATTTTCGCAACGTATGTTTCAACCCTGCCTAGGAGCCTTTCCTGACCCCCCTCCCCGTATATTGTTTTAACGAATTCCGCTAAAACCCCCTTTTCGTGTAACTTGTTCTTAGCCTCCCATACGCACAGCTGATCTACATCGAGGCGCTCTAGGACCTCGTTTTGAGTTATATCAAGATTATACCTCTCAATAACCTTCAGGATTACAGCTGCAACTAGGCACCTCCTCTCCTTATCACCGTTAACCTTCTCTCTAGCTAGGTACCTTTGGAGTATGAACCCTACATCCTCTCTAGCGGATTTAGGTAGCTCAAGAGAGGAGGCCACCTCATTAGCGTACTGTAAAACCATAACCTTACATACGTCCTTCTTAGCAACCCTCGTCACCTTAACCTTCCTGATGAGGTTTCCAGCCCTCTTGAGGGGGTTAGAGGGCCTCCTGGGCTCCAAGCTAACACCAATACCCATATCGTGCTGCGTATACGTTAGAGGACTTCCAATCCTAGGGATGCTCTTAGACTCCTCCTTAAAGTACCTCTCAGGCTCATCTGATATCACGCTCTCCTCTAGAATCTCACCTGTAACACTACAAACCCTATATCCTTCAGGTGTAACAACCACCTCTCCCGGGCACTCCCAGGTTTGAGTAGTTTTAAGTGACCCCTCATCCGAAGCGTCATCCCAGACCTCGGGCTCCATAGCTTAACCCCTCCTCGTAGCCCCCCGGTGGCCTCTCGGAGCTCTAGGCTCATACGAAACCTCCAGACCTACAGGTATACCACTGAGTATATTTTTGTCGAATACCTTAACGACAGCATGTGGTCTCTCGACATTACCGATTATGTCAACTACAATACCCATCTCCCTGTAAACACCGCTATCATCGCGGAAGTAGACCTTAGAACCTAGAGGTACAGGCCTCTTCCCACTCATCGAGACAACAACCAAGCCCATCGGAGTGATACTCCTAACTACACCAAGATACCTTCTCTCAAAACCACGTCTACTCATGAGGGGCCACCGGGGAGCCACATATTGCTAGCCTAGGCCCTCCTTTAAAGGTAGAAGCCTCCGATATTAAAAACTTACGCTTAAAAGCTCTGGTGGCCACCCGATCTATGCTAAGTAACCAGCTTAGGGGCGGATTTAATGGCGTGCTTGGCGGGCGTAGCGTAACCCTAACTCTATTCACTTTAACAAGTTTAAGGTGATTAAAACCATGGCTTGTGTTATGAGCGGGTATACAGGTGATATCAGCCATCCTCTCTGTAGTACTGATGCTGGGAGTGCTACCAGGGGAGATGTTACGGCTATTAGCCATGTCATAAGCGTTATTGTTGTAGGATCTGCTATGTCTAAGCTACTTGTCTTGATAGCGTTTTCGAGTAGGTTTAACCCGTATATGGCTATTGGTATTGATGTTGCTGAGAGGATTGCTAGTACTGTTGCTTGGAGTGATGCTGCCTTTACATGTCTTTGAGCCTCCTCTATTAACGTTAGTATGTGGTTTAACGCCTCCCCTATGCCCATCGTCCCAGCTATCTTCGATGCCGATATTATTGCCCTCACCACCCCGCTAGCAGCTCTCTCAGCTTTAGCAAGCCTACCCTCCGGTATTATGCCTAGCCTCGACTCCTCAACAGCTAATCTTAGCTCTCTCATTGCCGTAGCATTAAGCCTTCTAAACCCTATGGCTATAGCCTCCACGACTATAGTCATCCCTGCTAGGTAAGCGAGGCCCGCCTCAAGGGATACCTTATAGTTTATGATGACGGCTACGAGGGGGACGGTTATTGTTAGGAGTAGCTCGAAGTAAGACAGCCTGTACTCTCCTATGGATGGCCTTGTAGCTAGCATGGCTATAGCTCCAGCTGGGGCTACTACGGCTGGGATCACGACTAGGAGTACTGGGTACCCTCCACCTAGGAGGATTAGGGGTGATAGGGCTACAATCGATATGATAGCTGCCACTATACCCTCAGCTACAACCCTCCCGAACTCCACATGGGATCTCCATTGATCCCTTATAGACTCCATGGCGTGCTTGAAGAGCATCAATGTTAGTTGACCCCTTGAGACACCTAGTGATTGAGCATTAACGTAATCCCTTATAACCTCACTTAAACCCCTGGAGGGTGTTGTCTCAGCTAGCTTCTTCAAAGCTGTTAACGGGTCGTACCCCAGGTTTAGGAGGTATCTGAGCCTGGAAGCCTCGAATTTAAACCAGAAGAAGTAACTCTTATCACTCAGCATGGCCATTAGATCTGCTATGTTAATAGGGGTTCTAGTGTATGGGATTAAGTAGGCTAGCACTGCTGGGAGCTCCTTATCAATACCAGAGCCTAGAACAGCCCTCCAGATAGTCGGTGTTAGATAGGCTAAGAGTGGGGGGATTAGAGGGAGCAAGGCTATGATGGGGTTAAGGGATCCTAGTATGATCAAGGGAGGTACTAGTAGGGCTAAGACAGTAGATGTGGCTATAGAGGTTTTAAAAGCTAGCCTAAAGAGGCTACTAAGCTCGGGCCCGTAGATCTCAGGATCCCATAGCTTGTACAAGTGTATGTCAATGTAGCCTCCAAGGTTTTCTACGACCTTCAAGTAACCCCTCATGGTTTTAAGACCTCCCCGTACTCCGTTATATAAAACCTGGTTATAGCTTTGTAGAAGTTATCCGGATCGATGCCAGCCAGCCTCTCCAGGAGCTCAGCTCTCCTCTCAAGCTCTTTCTCCAGATCTCCGTGGGGAGCACCTAGTTTAACCCATGCTTCCTCAAGCTTACTACTCACCCTAACAACCTCAGCTGGGCTATTGGGGCTGAAGGAGTCATCGTGGGGATTCAGCTTGAACACTGTAACTAGCTCCTCATCCTGAACCTCGGTTATACTGAAGACCCTCCTCCTAACCTTGCCCCCGTACACCGGTATCCTTCTTAGGTGGACGATGGAAGCTATCAGTTTTAGGAAGAGCTGTGGTAGGCTTATGGGCTCCATCTGCAACCTCAGTATTGCCGCCTCAGGGCTATCAGCGTGGAAAGTTGTCATGGAGCCGTGGCCTAGTGCTGCTGCCTGGGCTAGTAGCCTAGCCTCCCTCCCCCTAACCTCACCTACTATTATGTACTCAGCCCTCCTCCTCAAGGCAAACTTCAGTAGATCCTCTAGCCCTATCTCCGTAAGGGCTTCACCTGGTACGGAGGCTCTAGTCACTAGTGAATCCCAGTGGGGGTTTTGTAGGCGGAGCTCAGGTGTATCCTCTATGGTTACAACCCTATTGTAGGGTGGTATGAGGCCTGCGAGTGCCTGAAGTAGTGTTGTCTTCCCAGCACCCATACTACCGATTATGATTATGAACATCTGGGCTTCAACTAGGATCCAGAGGTAGGCTGCCATTAGGGGTGAGAGGGTTCTAGAGGCTATCATATCAGCTAGTGTGACAGGCTTCTCAGGATACTTCCTTATAACGAAGCTACTACCAAACCTGGAAACCTCCCTCATGAAGGTTACAGCAACCCTGTAACCCTCACTGGTTAACCCCTCAGCGTATGGCACGAGGAGGCTGACAACCCTACCAGACTTCCTGGAAAGCTGTAGGACCAGGGAGTCTACGGTTGCTGGGTCAAGCTTTAGATCAACATCAACCCACCTGGCTGGGACAAGCCTGTGGATGACTGATACGTTGGAATCGTACCCCTCTAACGCTATCTCCTCAATGTTACCATCTATTATCAACGGGTACAAGGGGCCGTAGCCGCTCAGAGATCTCTCAACATGATATCTCTCAATCTCATTAGAGGGCCTAGCTATGCCTGCAACGAGATCCTTAAGCCTCTCAACAGGAGGTGGTGGAGGCTCAATGAACCTAAGCCTTGTCATACCATTATCGTCTGTGTACAAGTAGTATTGAACGGGGCCAACCCTATAGTGAGCTGACACCCTCCAATCCTCGGGGGCACCTACAACCTCAAAATCAACTCTAGACTCGGTCCTAGAACTCCTACCAGGTAGCCCTTTAGCTATCCTCTCAATAACAGCTCTCAACATCCAGTATCACCATAGCTATAAAGCTGGGAGAAAAAGAGGTGTGGGACTGACGTCATTTAACCTATGGTCACGGTCTCCACTAGACTCTGGCTCCTAGCCCTGTACTCTATTATTATCGCCTTAGTGTTAGAGGGTACTAGCAGGACTACACTATGCTTAGCTCCTGGCATAAGGTTTGTTGTAGAACTACCAGAGATAGGGTTAACGGTAGTTGGGGTTGTAGAGGTCGATGTTACGTACTTAAACCCATTTATGGTTACATTAGTCCTATAGCCGTTAACTATGTCCACCTGTACTAGGACTCTAGTGTCATCAAAGTAGCTCTTCGTAGCTGTTACTATTAACCTCTCTCCCGAGGCCATCATGGACTCCGATGTTTTCATGAAGAACTCGTATACTAGGACGCCTCCTAGTACTGTGAACGCTATCAATATTATTGTTGCTACTAGTGGGGAGAGCCCTCTCCTCATATGCTCTCACCTCCACACCACTTCTAGTTTTCGTTGGCTCACGGTCAATGGCTTTTGAATGCTAAATGCTTATAAGCATCTGGGGTTTGGCTTTGAGCGTTTCGGGGTTTAGATTGGAGCCTATTAGGGATGTGAGGGTTTCTAGTGGTATGAGGGTTTGCGAGCTTGTTGAAGCTTATGGTGCTATGCACGGCTTCATGGCATCTAGGGTTTGGGAGGCTGTGAGTATTCTAAGGGAGGGTTTGGCTGTAAGCGATCTACGCATCCTATCGTTTACAGGTAATATTGTTGCTACAGGGCTTAGGGGTGTTCTAGCCCAGCTGGTGAGAGGGAGGCTATTCAACCTCCTTATCACCACTACTGGTGCCCTAGACCATGATATTGCTAGAGCTCTTGGCGGTGTCTACTACAAGGGTTTCTTCGAGGCTAACGATGTTGAGTTGTGGGAGCGGGGGTTCCACAGGCTTGGTAACATATACATACCTGTCGAGAGCTACGGCCCCCTAGTGGAGAAGTTTACTAGAGCTCTTGTAGAGAGGGCTTCAGCTATTAAGAGAGACTGGGGGTTCTACGAGCTCTTAAAACTAGCTGGGTCCATGATAGAGGATGATAATAGCATTCTTAGGAGTGCTAGCCTAGCCAACGTTGACATCATAGTCCCCGGGTGGCCTGACGGGGCTTTCGGAACAGCTCTTTTCATGGAATCCCAGAGGGGGGCTGAGCTGAGGGTTGACTACTTCCACGACATGAGGAGGCTCGCCGATATATTCTTCACGGCCAGGAAGGCAACAGCTCTCGTCATCGGAGGTGGGATTAGCAAGCACCACACCCTGTGGTGGTCTCAGTTCAAGGGGGGGCTCGACTACGCAGTCTACATCACGACAGCTGTGGAGTACGATGGTAGCCTGAGCGGGGCTCAGACTAGGGAGGCTATAAGCTGGGGTAAGGTGTCGAGGGGGGCCAGGCACACTGTTGTCTACGGTGATGCAACCATAATACTCCCCATAGTGGTAGCATGCATTCTAGACATGAAGACGTTAGACTGAAGTTTTAAACGCGGACTTCACCTTAAAATGTTAAATTTAAGCTTTTAAGCCTCGCGGAGAACAACGTATACAGGCTACCCCCTCTTAGCACCATCTACACCCTAAAAGCTATCGGAAGGTGTCTGAGATGAGTAAGAGTGAACTCGAGAGATTTAGGGAAATGAGTGTTGCAGAGTTCTTCGCCAAGTACAGGGAGGTAGCGGGGTTCTCCAACCCAGTTAGAGCTCTATACCAGACTGTGAGGGAGCTCGTGGAAAACTCTCTTGATGCTACAGACGGCCACGGTATAGCCCCGGAGGTGAGGATCTACATTGAGAGGATTGATAGCGATAGGGGTTGGTGTAGGGTTACGGTTGAGGACAACGGTATAGGTGTGCCCCCGACTGTTATGCCTGAGGCATTCGGGAAGGTCTTGTTTAGTAGTAAATACGTGCTAAGACAGACTCGTGGCATGTACGGTCTCGGAGTTAAGGCCGCAGTGCTCTACGGCCAGGTTACCACCGGTAACCCCGTTGAGGTTCAATCGACTACAAGGGGTTCTAGCTATATCTACGCTAAGAAGCTCTACATAGACATGAAGAGGAACGAGCCTGTAATACTTGAGGAGGCTCAGTTTAAGAAGAACGTTTCATGGCATGGGACTAGGGTGTCCCTCATCATCGAATGTGACTGGCAGAGAGCTAAGTCCAGGATACTAGAGTATATTAGGAGGACTGCTATCATAGCACCATACGCTGACATACTAATACAGACCCCTGATGGAGAGGTTCTATACTTCCCTAGGACTACAAAGAAGATGCCTAAACCCCCTAAAACAGCTAAGCCCCATCCACACGGTGTTGATGTAGAGACTCTCAAGACCATGCTGAAGGCAACCAAGGCTAAGACACTGCTAGAATTCCTCGAAGTAGAGTTCCAGAGTGTTGGTAGGCAATCGGCATTAGAGTTCCTGAAATCCATTGGTTTGAGGCCTACAATGAAGCCTAAACAGTTACTCAGAGGTGAGAATGGTGCACTAGTAGTCGCTATGGTTGAGGCTATGAGATCGTTTAAGTTCAGAGCTCCTCGTAGCGATTGTCTAAGCCCTCTAGGGGAGGAGCTCATAAAGGTTGGTTTAAAGAGGATGTTTAACCCAGAGTGGGTTGACGCGGTGACAAGACCTCCTAGAGCGTATCAAGGGCATCCCTTCATAGTCGAGGTTGGCATGGCCTATGGAGGCTCTATTCAACCCTCCGAGGAACCACTGCTACTAAGGTATGCTAACAAGATACCGTTGCTCTACGAGGAGAGGGAGGATGTATCATATAAGGTTCTAAGTGATGTTAACTGGAAGCAGTATGATGTTGAAATGCCCGCACCACTAGTTGTCCTCGTCCACGTTGTTAGCACCAAGGTGCCCTATAAGGGTGTTGGTAAGGAGAGTATAAGTGATGTTCCCGAGCTTGAGGCGGAGATTAGGAATGGTGTTCTAGAGCTTGCCAGGAGGTTGAAACGATTCATATCGGCTAAGGAGAGGGAGGCTGAGGTCATGAGGAAGATACTAGTCCTATCAAAGTACATCCCCGAGATAGCTAGAAGTCTTAAGGTGCTTTCAAAAGATCCCGGATCGTGGAAGCCTCTTGAGCCTGGGGAGGAGAGGGATATAGTTGATGCCCTGGTAAGCTTGGTAGCTAGGAACATAGAGTTACCTAGGCGTGGAGACGACTCTGGGAGAAGCGTTGAGGACTTGATTAGGAGTATAATTAGTGAGGTTAGAGTATCCTAGGGGTGAGAGGATGAACGTAGCTGATATGGTTGACGTTGAGGCTCGAAGAAAAGCTGCAAGTATACTTAGAAATACGATGATGCGTGTTCTAGAGGATGTACTTAGAGGGAGGCCCCCCAAGCTGGTTATACCAAAGAGGACCCTATCCAACACTATATTCGATCCAGAGAAAGGTATACTAGTGCTGGGGGACGAGGTTTTCGAGAGGAACATGCTGGATATGGGTGAGACGAGGAGGTTCATGCAGACACTGCTAATGGCCTCCATAATATACCAGGCTCTTGTCGAGAACGAGTACCCTACCATAAGGGATCTCTACTATAGGGGCAAGCACACAATCATCTATAGGGATCTCAGTGGAGGGTTAAGGGAGGAGAACACCTGGGATGAGCAGGCTGAGAGTGACTCAGCAATAAGGGACATAGAGGTTATGAGTGGGTTGCTTAGGGAGCAAATGCTGATATTGAGTAAGGAGAAGGGTAAGGTTGTGGGGAACATGAGGATTAGGAGTGGGCCTGATGTGATAGACCTATCAAAGTTAGGTCACGGAGCTTACGCTATAGAATCTACACCCGATCTCATAGAGTTCCTCGATGTAGATGCGGAGTTCGTGTTGGTTGTAGAGAAGGATGCTGTATTCCAGCAACTACATAGAATAGGGTTCTGGAGGCAGTACAAGTCGATACTAGTAACAGGGGCTGGGCAACCTGACAGGGCTACTAGGAGGTTTGTGAGAAGGCTTAATGAGGAGCTGGGCCTACCCGTCTACGTGCTAACAGATAGCGACCCCTACGGGTGGAACATATACTCTGTATTCAAGGTAGGGAGTATAACCTTAAGCTATGAGAGTGAAAGACTCGCAACTCCTAAGGCTAAGTTCCTAGGAGTCTCCATGACCGACATATTCGGTGACGTCGGCAAGAAACCTTATCTAACGGAGGCGGAGAGGAAGAACTTCATAATAAAAGCTAAGGAGAGGGATATAAAGAGGGCTAAGGAGCTAATGAACTACACGTGGTTCCAAACCCCTAGGTGGAGGAAGGAACTCAACATGTTCCTGGAGAAGAAGGTGAAGCTGGAGATAGAGGCTCTAGCAGGTAAAGGGCTTAAGTTCCTAGCATTCCAGTACATACCAGAGAAGATACAAACAGGTGATTGGATCGATTAGGGTACCGAGATGAGATTCTATGAGCGAAGTTGATGAGGTTAAGAGAAGGCTCGCTAGATCTCTAAACTCCCTCGGAGCCTTTATATTCGATAGGAGGCTTATCAACGATAAACTGGTGGAGGAGCTCCTAGTAAGTCTAGGTGTCTCAGGCTTACTAAGTAGGACGGTTGTAGGGGATATAGTGGTGTACTATGTTGATACGAGGAGGTTGAGGAAAAGGTGTCTCTACGAGAAGTGCTCCATGGAAGACGTTATAGCTAGGGAGTCATGTCTTAGAGAATGCCTGTATAATCTAGAGAAACAGGTTCTAAAGGGGGTTATCGAAGCCCTGGAGGGCACGACATGAAGGGTGTTATACTCACGTAGGGGTGGGAGGCTTAACAGTCGCAACATATGTGATAGGAGATTCTACCTTAAAGCTTGTCAACGCATTTCTCTAGAATCTCCTTAGCCTCGGATCCTAGCTGTCTTAACATACTCTCATACCCAGTAGGTAGCTCCCCAACGATTCTACCGTCTTCCAGTAGGCTTGCTATAAGCCTTAGTACGGCTACTCTCACTATCATGCTTCTAGAAACACCACATTTGGTTGCTAGAACCCTCAATAGGTAGTCTTCGTACGTAGTTACCCTAAATGATATCGGTACCACGCATGATGGTTTTAGCCATCTCCTCTTCAGGGTCGAAGCACCTCCTAGTTGCCTTCCTCAAGGGCCTTTAGTGCCTCGGTGAGAGCCTTTCTCCTAGCATCCTCGCTTTCAGCCATAAGTGCTTCCACTAGGTGAGCTAGGACCTTGTACAGCCTAGCTACCTCAAGACCCTGTTGTGTAAGCTTAGACTCTATATCTGAAATTCTCGAGTTTAGAGATTCGAGGAGCATCTGTATCCCAGCTATTTCATCTTCAACACCGTGATGGTGGTGATGGTGGTGCTCCTCATGCTCATGCCTTGCTTCGACTTCCTCAACAACCTTCTCTATATCCTCCCTCTTCTTGGGGAAGCTAAGCCTTTTAGCTACCAGTTCACCTCACCCCACGATCTTAGTAGCATTTAGACCTTTATAACAACCACCCTAGGAGCTCCCTTGGCTTCTAGCCTTCTATGTCGAGCTACTCCCCCCAATGCTACCTGGGGGGTTTAGATGCTCCTCTACATCCTCTAGTGCTTTAAGTCTAGGTGTTAGGGGGTCTAGATCTTTCTCAAGCTCCTCCATCTTAGACTTTGTGTAAGCATCATCGTAGTGTTCGAGGGGCTCTCTAGCAGTTCGGAATCCTGACACCCTCATAGTTGATCCCTGTCATCCTTGTAGTCACATGTTATTATGGTATTTAAAGGGTGTTACCTCCCACTTCTTCTAGAAAACCTTAGACCCCATAGTGTTATCTGGGGTTCGAGTGGCTAGTTTAAAGTACCTCCCACAGCCGAGGAACATTGCTAGGATGAGCGTTGGGGATGCGGTTAACACCTTCATATCCGTAATCTCGGCTTTGGGGCTTAGTGCTAGGACGTTGAAGGTGTACTCTGTAGCTCTTAGGAGCTTTGCTGATTTCGTTGGACGTGATAGGCTTGTGTCGGAGGTTACAGTAGACGACTATATTAGGTGGCTTTCCAGCTTAAGGAGTGGTTCTAGGAGGGTTAGTGATACTACGATCCGCTACTACAGTGTGTTCGTTAGACGCTTCCTGAGATGGGCTGGTTTGAGGGAGGAGCTCCCCATCGTTCCAAGGGCTAGGGGTGGTTTTAGCGAGGCCCTTGAATGGTCTGATGTGGAGATGCTGGTGAGAGCTTCAAGGGACTACCTGGACTTAATAGCTGTTACCCTGATGGCGGAGAGCGGGCTTAGAGCCTCGGAGCTCCTATCGCTTAGAGTTGCAGACGTAGACGTCCATAGTGGGGTAGCCAGGGTTACAGGGAAGTATGGTAAGCAGAGGTTGGTAATGCTAGGCCCCCTATCCAGAGCTGTTATAGCAGAGTACATAGCTAGAGCTAGGCTAAACCCGGGTGACAAGCTCATAAACATATCATACCAGGCTCTATACAAGAGGTTGAAGAAGCTAGCTAGCATAGCTGGAATAGACCCGAGCAAGGTGAGACCCCACGTGCTAAGACACACATTCGCAACAGAGGCTATAAGAAGGGGGATGAGCCTCCCAGCTCTACAAAAACTCCTCGGCCACAGCGACCTAAAGATAACACAACTATACCTACACCTAACAAGCGAAGACGTAAGGAGAGAGTATGAAAGAACATTCATTCAAGGGAGCATACAACAACTAGGATACACACTCCCAACCATAACACCCCCAGGTAGAAGGCCTAGAGCTCCCAGGGATAAACCCTAACTCTCTAAACCCCGTTAAATCCACGGGCCACGAGAGGAGGCGATGACGGTGATGAGGGACTTAATGAAGCTATGTTAGTTAACGTCTAGGAATACACTGTAGCTAGAAGAAACGAACACCCTCCGGTTACCACCACCACATCATTACAATGGCCTTAAGCTTGAAATGATGATTAAACCACGAGCTCGAGCGTGGAGACTGCAAACCTAGAT
>JAPYWV010000023.1 GCA_028276165.1 Acidilobaceae archaeon | reverse complement strand
TAAAGGATATCAGTAGTCTGATCGGAGAGCTTATAGAGGAGAACTTCTCGGATTCACTCATAATAAATGCTCTATCCAAGTTAATAGGCGAAGCTAAGGTGCCAGAGGTATTGAAGCCTGTAAAACCCCTAGTGGAAACTGATGCTGGAAGAGCCGTTAGGGAAATGAGGGATGGAGAAGTTTGACTTTAGTGTATCTGGATTCAAGTGCTATAGTGAAGAGGTATGTTTTAGAGTACGGGAGTGATATTGTATCTGACGTTTACACCAAGGCTTTGAATGGAGATCTGAGAGTCGCGTTCTCCATATGGAATATTGGGGAGGTTTTAGGGGCTCTTAACAAGCACTATAGGAGGGGTTAGCTGAGCAAGGATGATTATGAGAATGCTAGGGTGCAATTCCTATGAGAGACCGTGAGATTACTCAAACTAAGAATCCTAAGGATAGTACCTGTCAAGACGAAACTTCTAATTAACTGCCTACCTTTGGTTGAAAAGCACCAGCTTTATATCGCTGATGCTCTACAGCTGGTAACAGCTAAGTATGTGAGTGTAGAGATCCTATATACAGGTGATAGAGGTTTAGCTAGGGTAGCTGAGTTAGAGGGCTTGAAGAGCGTTTCCCCGCTAACGGTATTTCCGTTAGCGGGGTTGGGCCTTCGTGTGGGATCATTAGCTTCACCCACACCTCATGGGCCCCAGTCGAGCCCAACGCCACTGGGCTCCCATCTATGCTCGGCAACCACAGCCCCCCTCACCGCAGTGCGGATCACCAGGGGGCTGTACCCATTAATCCTCTCTCCTCCAAAGCTTAAATACTTATTGTTTAGCTGTAGAACTGTGGCAACCTCCCACACGGTCTTCGACAGCTCACCCAACACCATTACATCATGTATCTACAGCTACCTACAGCTAGGTCAACCTTCATAGCTCTTTTAAAGCTTGAGCTCCTCTCTCGTGTCACGTGAGGGTGTTTTTGTTGAGGGTTTCGGTGAGGGCTTCGAGTCTTAGGCCTAGCCCTACTCTGTGGCTTTATAGGCTAGTTGGTGTCCTCAAGTCTAGGGGTTTGGATTACTACTCTCTCCACGTTGGCCAGCCTGGTTTCACTCCACCTAGGGATCTTATGGTTAGGTTTCTTGAGGTCGTCTCCAGTAGGGTATCGGATCTCAGCTTGTACTCCTACACTTCGCCTTGGGGTTTGCTTGAGCTCCGCGAGGCTATAGCCTTGGATCTCGCCCAGCATGGTAGGGTTAGGGCTGATCCTCTGGGTGAGGTTGTTGTCACCAGTGGTGGTATTGAGGGTCTCCTCTCAACACTAGCATCCATCCTCGACCCCGGGGATCCAGTGGGTTTCATCGTCCCAGCGTACTTCCACTTCTACTCCATAGCTAGGCTTCTAGGCTTGAGGGTTGTGGAGCTCCCAGTGTACCCTGAGCTGGAGCTCAAAGCCGACCCCCTCGTCGACCTGTTCTCCAGGGTTAAAGCAGTTGTCATAGCTAACCCTGATAACCCGACGGGGAGGGTTCTCGACGAGGGGGTGGCTAGGCTTATAGCAGATCTGGCTTGCGATAGGGGGGTTTACGTTGTACACGATATAGCCTACTATACTCTACGCTACGAGGCTGGGATGGCCTGGCCTGAGAACTACTGTAGAGACTACATTGTAACAGTTGGCACCTATAGCAAGGATCCGGGTGTCCCAGGCTGGAGGGTTGGCTTCATCGTAGCCCCAGCTGATGTAGCTGAAGCTGTAGCCCATGTGAGGGAGGCTACTAGCTACAATACACCTGTACCATCGCAGATCCTGATCCTAGAGTATCTTAGGGGAGGGTATAGGGCTGGGTTCCTACCACGTGTACTAGAGGAGTACTCTAGGAGGAGGAGTGCACTAATAGAGGCTTTGGAGGAGGAGCTCCCAAAGGCCTACTACTACAAGCCTAAGGCCGGTATATTCGTCTACGTGAACCTAGAGGGCTACACGAGGATGGCATCAGATAAGCTTGTTGAAAGGCTAGCCTTAGAGGATAGGGTTCTAGCAGTACCGGGAACCCTCTTCGGCCCCGGGGGTGAGAGCTGGCTGAGACTCAGCTTCGCTGTGGAGGGCCCTGAGAGGCTTAGGGAGGCTGTCAGGATAATAGCGCGTAGGGTTAGGGGGGTGGTTTGAACAACGTTAGACTCTAACACCACGAGCTAACACCAGGACACCTTTTAAACCTAAACCTGACACTATCGCGGATGCTACCAGCATAGTGGCTACCGAGGCTGTTATCGAGGCTACCAGCGTTGCGATGAGAAGGGCTGACATGACATGTATCGATAGGGGGTTGTACGTTAGAGCTCCTAGTATAACAGGTGTTATGGGTGCTGGGTGGCTCGCACTTACACCGTGAGCTCCCGCTAGGACCACGGATACACTGAACTCCGTAGAGACGTGGAGAGCTGTTAGTAGTACTCCTACGAGCATCGGGTTTAGGGTTAGGGGTAGGATTATTGTTCTAATCACCCTCAAAGCTCTAGCTCCAAGGTTTAACGCCTGCTCCTCCAGGCTCGGGGATATCTTTTGTAGAGACGCTATTATGGGTCTAGAGGTGTATGTCAGCCTCCTCGAAGCATAGGCTAAGACCAGGTACAAGGAGGGGTTGACCATGGGGTCTAGTGGTGGTACGCTCTTGAACAAGCTATGGAATAGGTGGAAGTACCCTATGCCGACGGCTATCCCGGGCACCACCATGGGTATAACCGTTAGCACCTCGACCAGAGGTGATAGCCTGCTATTAGATCTTAGGCTGGAGTACGCGGCCATGTGACCCCCTCCCCGCATCCCCGGAGGCCTAGCCTTGTGCTAGGCCTCCCCGAGCGGTTTGTCGGTTTTCCGCTCGGATGCGCACTCCTCATCCCTCTATCGGATTCCCCATTCTTGGGGCATCACAGTTCAGGGCCGGGGGGCCTCGGCGCCGGTGGGACCATCGGACCTCCTTCCCGCACCGGCTCCTCTCCACTCATACTTGTAGTCGCCCTAGCCTTATATTTGCTTCGCCTGCCAATAGTAGCGTAGACGCCGAGTAGCGTAGGCCAGCCCTAGGAGTCCTAGTGATGCTACCGCTAGCGCAGCCCAGGATGCTACGCCCGACCCTCCCAGGTTGAAGCCTAATGCTTGCACGCTCGGCGTGTAGGCCCATCCCTCCCCTGCAAACGATACCGTTATACGGAATGTCCCGGTCGTTGTAGGGCCTGGTTTAGAGGCCGTGAAGTTACCGTTCGTATCAGTTGTGACATTTGTTATGGTGCCATCCCACCACGTTATAGTTACAATCTTACCTGCTAAGGCGGTTTCACCCGCCTCCTCAACCCTTGTAAGCCTATCTGTGATAGTGATAGTCTCGCCTGGAGCGTAGCTAGATGGGGTTGAGGAGGTCTCCTCAGGATGTGGGCTCCGGGAGGTTGTACTTTGACAGGAATGCTGTGTTCACAGTGTAACTGAATATGGTCCTTGAGACTGCTATGAAGCATACCGAGCCATCAGCCCCCCTGTAGATCTGAGCTCCTACACTCGTAGCGATGCTGATGACCTCAGGATCCCTTATAGGCTTGAGGTAGCCCTTATCACATAGGTCCTTGTAGACAGCATAGCCGCCTATGAGGAACAAGTCAGCCCTACCCTCGCTAGCGTAGATAGGCCACTTAGACACGTCCTCCTTGAGGAAGACGACATCGACAACACCATAACTCTTGGCGATATCACTCGCTAGAAACCTAGACTTGAGAGCCTCACCCTCCTCTGGAGCAAGCCTGGTAACAACGGTTAACCTGACAGGAGCACGGGTAGGGGATTCCGTAGCCGTGGGAGCTCTGGTAGCCTCCTCCCGCTCACCGGGAGCCTGTAGCAACCTGAAGCCCGCAAGTAAACCAGCTACTACGACAGCGAGAACCACAATACCAGCCAACACCCTGAGGCTAGCCACACCCCACACCCTACAAAAGGAGGTGGTTGAATGGCTTAAAATCGCAATGATAACCAGGTTATAGCTTACGGGATCACGGTTACCTTTAACCTAAAGTAACCCCTTTAAGTCATGTAGCTTCACGGGAGCTCCATGAATTGAATTCGCGATGAACTCTCAAACAACACGATTGTGGGGGTTACCTTGGCCTACCGTTAGCTCTAGTCTTCATGTTAACCCCCCGGTTTACAGCGTGCTATTTTTAACTATGAGCTCCTGAGTTTTAACCGGGGGGAGCTCGTTGAAGGCTATGGTTTTGAGGGAGCATTGTGAGATTAGGGTTGAGGGTGAGCCTAGGAGGTATCCCGGTCTGCCCTTGAAGGATGAGCCTTTGGATTTGATGGATGTTGATGTGCCGGAGCCTGGTTTCGGCGAGGTTTTGATCAGGGTTTCTGCTTGTGGTGTCTGCCAGACTGATGTTGATATAGTTGAGGGTAGGAGGGTTTGCAAGCTCCCCGTTATACTGGGGCATCAGGCTGTCGGGGTTGTTGTTAGGGTTGGTGGTGGTGTGTCTGGGGTTAGGGTTGGTGATAGGGTTGGTGTAGCCTGGATTGGCTGGAGTTGTGGTTCTTGTAGCTACTGTGCTAGGGGTGAGGAGAACCTATGTGGTTCCTTCAAGGCTACTGGTTGTGATTTCGACGGTTGTTATGCCGAGTACATGGTGGCTAGGGAGGGCTACGTCTACAGGCTACCCGATGTGTACGATGACTTCGAGGCGGCACCACTACTATGCGCTGGAGCAATAGGCTATAGGGCTTTAAGGCTACTAGGTATGAGGAATGGGCTAACACTAGGGCTCTTCGGCTTCGGAGCATCAGCACACCAGGTACTACAGGTTGCTAGGAAGCTCTACCCCTCATCTAGGATACTAGTGTTCACCAGGAGTAGGGATCACGCCATCCTAGCCGAGAGCCTTGGAGCAGACTGGACCGGGCCTCCAACAGCTGAGCCCCCGGAGAAGCTCGATAGGGCCATAGACTTCACACCCGTAGGGGAGGTGACAGCTAGAGCTCTCAACCTACTAAAACCCGGGGGGAGGCTGGTGGTGAACGTTATAAGGAAGAGGAGCCCTATAACCCTCGACTACACAGAGCACCTGTGGATGGAGAGGGAGGTTAAGAGTGTGGCTAACGTTACGAGGAAGGATGTAGTAGAGTACCTTGAGGTAGCTGGTAGAATCCCTGTAAGGGTTACAGTTAACGTTTACAAGCTTGAGGACGCTAATGAGGCTTTAAAGAAGGTTAAGGTTGGGGGTGTTACGGGAGCTATAGTCCTTAGACCTTGAAGGTTACCTTATCCCGAGTGCAGGGTATATCTCCTCGTCTATCCTCCTCCTAGCCATCCTATACATCTCCTCGTAGAGGTTCCTACCCTTAGAGTCTATTACTACAGTTAGTGGTCCTAGGTTTTCAACTTCAAGCACCCACATTGCATCCGGTACTCCTAGGTCTAGCCAGTGTACGTCTAGGACCCTCCTGACCTGCTCAGCCTGTAGTGCTGCCGCTCCTCCAGGGTACACGGTGTATACAGCTCCAAACCTCTTGCACGCCTCAGCCGTCCTAGGCCCCATGCCCCCCTTGCCTATGACCATTCTCACCCCCGTCTTCTCTATGATATCGTACTCGTAGACCTCCATCCTGGTACTCGTTGTAGGCCCTATGACGACCACCTCCCACCTATCACCTACCCTCCTGACCACGGGGCCTGCATGGTATAGGGCTAGGCCTCTCATGTCTACTGGTAGCCTTTCACCCTTTGATAGGAGCTCTACAGCCCTCTTATGACCCGTATCCCTCATTGTAACAACTACACCTGTAAGGTAGACGACGTCACCTACGTTAAGCTCCCTGATTACATCCTCTGATAGGGGGGTTCTAAGCTTGTACTCAGCCACCTTACACCACCTCCTTGTTCAAGTGGGGGTGTGTTGTGTACTCGATCCCGCCATCAGCGTAGATCCTCATCGTGGCTCTACGTGCAGCCCAGCAGTTCATGGCGACTGCTACGCTAAGGGTTGCAGGGTGTCTTGGAGCGTAGTCCACGTGTACATCTAGTGCTGTAACCCTACCACCCATCCCGTGAGCTCCATAGCCTATACTGTTTATAGCCTGTAGTAGTGTCTCCTCGAACTTGGCAACCTCGGGATCCTCATGTCTAGCACCCACTGGCCTGATCAAGCCTTTAGCTGCAAGCTTCATAGCTATAGCTACGTTAGCCCCTATACCAACACTAACTATAACAGGGGGGCAGGGCTGAGGCCCCGCCTCGTAGACAGCCTCTATGACGTACTTCATAACACCCTTAAGCCCCTCAGCTGGCGTGAGGTTACGAGCTCTAGCTACAACCTCACTCCCACCACCCTTAAGGAGTACTGTTACCTCAGCGTAGTCAACACCCTCAACAAGCTCCCACTCAATCCAAGGCATATACCTCCCGGTATTATCACCCGGGTTTCTGCCTGTGAACACATCTATAGTGTTAGGCCTCAATGGGATCCTACGTGTAGCCTCAACAGTAGCCCTCCTAAGTATGGATGGTAGGAGGCCTATGTAGGGGAACCTATCACCAACCCTAACATAGAACATCACAACCCCAGTATCCTGGCATATGGGTAGCCTCTTAGCCCTAGCAATCTCAACATTATCAATCATAGCCTTGAGAAAACTCCTTGTAACAGGGTTATCCTCAACCTCGTAAGCCCTCCTAAGAGCCTCCTCAACATCACTTGGAAGCCACACAGCTGCAGCCTCTATAAGCTTAACCGTAGCCTCTAGAAGCCTATCCTCCAGGCTTGAGCTCAAAAACAAACACCAGCTCTATAGGTTACACACCAGGGTTAAAAGTTTATATCCATACATTAGGATACAAACAGAAGCTAGATCCAAGGCCATCTATCGAGGGAGGCTAGCGTCGCTACAATGTACACCCCTCCTATCAGCGAGTCAAGCTCATCCCTCCTACCCCTTAGGCTCCTATCAAGCTTAAGGAGCTCATGTAGGCTCCTCAACTCAAACCCCCCGGTATCCAGGATCCTCCTGTTAGAGGCTAGGTCCACGTATGCTCTGAACACCCCCATTACCACGTTCTTCTCTCCACCCGCTCTCCTAGAAAGCTCTAGGATCAAATCGAGATCCCTCAAGTTCAACATGAAGCCTGTATCAACACTGCTTAGGAGCTCGAAGAGATGCCCTAGTGTTAGACCTTCAAGTGATATCCTACTCCTAGTGACACCCCTACCCTCAAGGTACGATAGGATCCTGGATGCCCCCACAGACTCCATGCCCTCCACCAGCTTGATGCTATCATCCGGGGAGCTCCTATACAATGTGTAGAGGAGGAGTTGCCTCAAGCTACCCTTCAAACCCCTACCCTGAGCGTCCGACACGCCTTTGAGAGTTGAAAGCGTTAGAGTTGCTACAGCCAACCCTACTATGGGCCTTAACCCTGTTAGTTGCATTGAGCTCCTCAGAGCCTGGGCTACCAGACCCCCGAGCCCGAGGTTCTGGGCTGTAATCCTACCCTCAGCTAGCTCCCTACCCCTTAGGTACGCTTTATCCACGAGCTCCGCTAGCGGGATAGCCTCTAGGAGTCTTAGCTCGAACTCGTGATCCAACGTTAACCTGTTAACAGTCCCTGGTTTGAACGGCGCTGATAGGGTTATGAAGATGAGTGCTTTCAAGTGTAATGTTTCCCTTAGCACAGGGTAACCCCCCGGTTATTAGGGTTGTGGTTGGAAGTTATTACAGGGTGTTCGAGTCGTGCATAGGGTTAGGTTTAAGGTGGTTACACAAAGCCCCGTGGAGCTACCTAACGTCATTAGGGTTAGCTCTGAGACTCTTAGGGCTTCCGGCTGTGTTACCTATGAGAGGCCTTCGTGGGTTCTAGCTGGTTGCAGTGATAGGGTTCTCGTTAAGGTCTACATGCAGATGTCCAGGCCTCTGGGGGAGCTCCTAGGCTTCGAGGGGGTCTCCGTCGTGGAGCTTGAGGGTGCTAGTGCATCTGATGTTGTTAAGGTTGCTAGCATCCTAATGGGGGCTTTTGAGAGGGCCGGGCTAGGGGTTGTCATGGAGGGTTAGAGGTAGTACTCCTGGTAGCCGTAGTACCTGAGTCTTGCTACTGCTAGCCTCCTCCTGTCAACGAAGAGGGGTGCTATCAAGAGCCCCGCTACGAAGCCCCCAATGTGTGCCCAGAATGCTACCCCAACGCTAACCCCGGTTCCAGCCGCTATGAGGCCCATTAGTAGCTGGTATAGAAACCAGAACCCAATGTACACTATGGCTGGTAGGCTTAGGAACATCGGGATCCAGCCCCAGAAGGCTATAACCCTAACCCTACCGTAGGGGAATAAGAGCATGTAGGCCCCCAGCACCCCCGATATAGCCCCTGAGGCTCCCACAGCTGGAATGTAGATTTCCTGTGGGCTCCAGGCAACCGTTACAAGTACGTGGGTTAGAGCTGCTATAACACCTGATACGAGGTAGAAGACGGCGTACCTAAACCTACCCATGACGAACTCAATGTTATCACCGAATATGTAGAGGTATAGCATGTTGCCTAGTAGGTGCACCAAGTTACCATGGAGGAACATCGATGTTATCAGAGTGTACAGCCTCTCACCGTTGACTATGAATGCTGGTATAACGCCTAGCTCTAGCAAGACATGGCAGTAGCTCCTAGCACCTGGAACTAGAAGCCATGGGGCTAAGACGCCTACGATGAAGAGCACTGTGTTCAACGCTATAAACGTCATGTTGACTAGAGGGGGCTCCCCATATCTTAACTCCTCATCGCCAATAGGTATACCCAACCTGCTAAGACACCGGATACAAACTCCTACTAACAGGGTTTTTTAAGCATTGAGGCTACCCCTTTTAAAGGTGTACCCTCTTGACCACGCTTGCATCGAAGGTAAAAGCTTTCATAGAGCTCACTAAGCCTAGGCAGGCCGCCCTACTTCTACTTACAATGTATGGTGCATACGTAGCCTCAGGAGCCCCCCTGGATCCCATCATGCTCCTTAAGCTAACAGTGCTAGGGTTTACAGCTGTTGGTGGTGTGACTGCTCTCAACATGTACTTCGACCACGACATAGACTCTATGATGAGGAGGACTTCGAAGCGGCCCCTACCATCGGGGAGGATTAGCTTCGGGGAGGCCCTCCTAGGTGTTACGTTGATGTTGATCATAGCTGTCACCGTAGCCTCCACTATTAACGAGTACGTTCTATTCACTGTACTAGCCGGGCTCTACTTCAACATCATAGGCTACACGGAGCTCACTAAGAGGTTCACAGCCCTCAACATTGTTGTTGGCAGTATCGCTGGCTCAATGCCGGCACTCGGTGGTTGGGCTGCAGGCGCTGGGGCTATAACACTACCCGGCGTCCTCCTAGCACTTGTTGTCTACGCATGGCAACCCCTACACGTGTGGTTCCTAGCCTACTTCCTAGAAGAGGATTATAGGAGGGCTAACGTGCCTATGGCCTCCCTCAACTACGATGTTAGGGTGTTCTCAGCACTAACCATAGTACACCTCGCTGTAATGGCGTTGGCTGTGTGGATGTTCGCTTTCACGACCTCGAAAGGCTACATGGCGGCACTACTGTCAACTGTGTTCATATCACTGGCTTCGGTTAGGGTAGCGTACTTCGTTAGAAGTCCTTCGAGGGCCGAGGCTTTAAGGATATTCAAGTTCGCCACCCCCACACTAGCTATAGTCTTCGTGCTAGTACCACTAGAGGTTCTAGCTTCAGAGCTACTAGTGCTATCGTGGTGAGATCCCGGTGTACGGCTGTAGAGGTCATAGGGCTATAGCCTGTATCGGGTTAGCCCTAGCTGGTCTAGGAGTCCTAGCAACCCTCATAGTTCAAAATCACGCTCTAACACTTCTAAAACTATCCCTCATCCTAGCATCACTCTCAACACTAACCCTCCTCTTAGACTCACTAGCCCTACTGGTAGCCTATACAACCCTCCTACTCCTATCACTAGCCTCTGTGAAGCTCCTAGGAGCCCCGGTACTCGTAGCGGTACTAGCACCACTAACTCCAATAGTCCCCCGTGCACTAACAAAGCCTGAGGTTGCACTCTCAGGGCTTGGCACCACCCTAGCATCACTCCTCCTCGTGGAAGGGGCTCTAACACTAGCACCCTACATCGTGGTACAGGCCATCCTAGCAGTTCTAACATCGAGAAGACTTCATAGCATCGTACTCCTAGTAGCTCTAGCAACAATACCCTTCGGGGTAACACCGGCTATAACAGCATCCCTCCTATCAACAGTACTAGTGGTATCAGCTGGAGGCCTCATACAAAAGTCTGGATGCCCCTTCAGGGTGGACTCGAACGTTGTATTCTCCGGGAGCCTGCTAGCAAGCATAGGGGTTGTAGCTCTAGCGTTATGGGGTTGGAGTAGCCTGGCAGCAGGGCTATGGATACTAGGGTTCCTCCTAGCAACCTCAGGGGTACTTGTTCCTACGAGAGCTCCATCTTAGAGGTTCCAGAACCCCGGGTCACGTGGGGTGCCTACGTTCACTTAATAATTGTAGGGCTTTCAGGCTATCTGATTTCTTAGGAATAGCTACTCTAGAGTTGCCTTTGGGAGCAGGGGCCCCGTTATAGCCTATCCCGTATAGGTGGAACGGCCTTCTAAGCCAGTTAGCCTCTATTAGTGCCTTTGCAGCCTCCACCACGGCCTCCTCCCTACTCTTAGCACCTCTAATCCTTGATAGTAAGTCGACCCTCTCACCCATCCAGTTTATACATGGGCTTAGCTTGCCTGAGGAGTCTAGCCTTACCCTGTTGCACCCAGAGCAGAATACTGGGTTCGAGTATGGTTTGACGATCTCGACCACAGCTCCGTTAGGTAGCCTGTACACAGGTCTATTGTGGAGGCTTCTAACCTCAACAGTGGCCCCCATCTCCTTGAGCTTCTCCTCCACGAGGCTGAGGGGGAACCTGTGGGTTTTAAGCAGTCTAGCCCCCATACCGACCGGGATCAGCTCTATCAATTGTAATGTTGCCCCAATGCTCCTAGAGAACTCTATCAAGTCGAAGACTTCATCCTCGTTAACACCCTTCAGTATCAGAGCGTTAACCTTAACCCTAAGACCTGAGTTCACAGCAGCTCTAACACCTCTAATAGCCCTATCGAGGCCGTCAACACCCGTTATAAACCTGTACCTCTCCCTCCTAAGACTGTGGATTGAAACATTAACCCTCCTAAGCCCGGCATCGGCTAGGCGTTGTGCTAGAGCTTCGAGGAGCATACCGTTAGTCGTCATGGATATATCGCTACCAGGAGCGCTGGACGATATAGCCCTGGTAATATCCACAATATCCATCCTGATAAGAGGCTCCCCCCCGGTTACCTTGAAACCCTTAATCCCTATCATCCAAGCTGCTTCAGCAACAATACTGTAATCCTCCGGGGTCATAGCAGGGGGTTTAAAGCCAGGTCTTGCAGGAGCCCCGAGGGGATCGCCTTCAAGGTGGCAGAAGAAACATCTATAATTACACTCCGCTGTTACAATCAATCTAAGGCTCTCCAGGGGTCTTCCGTAGGCATCTCTGATCAAAGTCTCCACCGACTCCACCAATACTGTAGCCTAGCGGTTGTTTAAATAACCGAGTATATATAACCCTTCTGTTTACTACTTCAATTTACGTAAATGCTGACTGTTTCCACATCCTTTTAACCCTCCCGGTAGTGTTAGAAGCACTCCTTTAACAGCTCTCTGGGGCCTACGAGCTCTCCTCCACTCATCCTACGTGCTATAACGTTACCTCCCGCTACCCCTGTTACCGGGTCTCCAACTATTATTGTTACATCGGATTGAGGTAACTCCCAGCTTATGTCATCCAGTGATGTTATATGTGATATCTTGAATGTTAGTATTCCAAGCCTCCTTATAACCTGCTTCTCTACATCCAGGAGCCTCTCCACCAGTAGTGGGTTTTGCTTGTACACGTGTTTTAGAGCGTCAATCCCCATGATTACAGCTATGTCTGGTTTGGATCTACTTAGATGCTCTAGCTCTAGGCTGATGAGGGCTTCAGGGCTTAGTATTGCGAGGCTTAGTGATACCACCGCTGCTTTCTCCACTACACCTGCTAGCGCTGGCTCCCTCGATTTTATACCCTCTAGTACCCCTAGGATATCGCTCTCCAACCCCCTATAGGATATCACCATTAAACTAGCCTTTGACCCGTAGGCTATCCTCGTAATCCACTCTAAAACCCTCCCCATCGTTAGACTGTAGGGGGTTCCAGCTACTAAGACCACCTCTCCCCCCATAAGCTCCCCTATGGTTTCCTCGAGTGGTTTGCATAGGGTGTTAAACCTTCTCCTAGACTCTCCCCTCCTCTCAACCTCATACCTTGGGGGTGCTAGGGCGACTACACCCCTACCAGCTGTTATCGTGAATGGCACTTCTGATACCTCCAGGGGGGCTCCTCTAAGCTTCCTAACCTCCATCCTCCTCGCTACAACCCCGTTTCTAAGCTCATGCCTTAATATTATTATCCCGTCTGCTACAAACTCTACGTCACCGGCCTCCTCTATCGTAGTCTTACCCAGGGGGATCTCGGCTATCAGGACCACAACACCTTTAATATCGAAAGCTATGTTGTAGAAGTAGTTTTGTAGCAACGCCCTCCTCCTAACATCACCTGTTATAACCTTGGTTAGCGGTGTAATACTATCAATTATGAGGATTTCGGGTTTGAACTCCAGCACCATGCTCGTTATCGATTCGAGGACGCTATCCACGGCCTCCTCGCTACTAATAAGGGGTAGCCTTGAGAACTTAAAGTGCCCTGTAGAGGTTACATACTCGAAGTCGAAGTCAAAACGCTTCATGAACCTCATGAACTTCTCCTCTGTCTCCTGAGTGCTAATGTACAAGCACCTCCTACCCTTCAAGGCGTTAGCGTAGCAGAGCTGAGCTGCCATCGTGGTTTTACCGGAGCCAGGATGACCTGCTATCACCAGTAGGGTTCCCGGTGTTAGGACACCTGGGTATAGCTGGTCGAGGCCCTCAATGCCGAACTCGAATGAAGCTGTTGAAGACACCTCGGTCAGCCCCGGGTTAGATTTAAACACACGGTTTAAAAAAGGTGTACTCTATCCCCTCAACCCACACTGCTCTAGGTTAAACCTGGGACTTTATATGCGTTTCCCCGCTAACGGTATTTCCGTTAGCGGGGTTGAGCCTTGGTGTGGGTTCACTTGCTTCACCTACACCTCATGGGCCCCGGTTGAGCCCAACGCCATGGGGCTCCCATCTGGGTAGGCCTGCCAGCAGCCCCCCTCACCGTAGTGCGGATCACTAGGGGGCTGTAGCCCGCTCGCACACCAAGTGTTAGCAGGTAACCAGGGGTATTTAAATTTATCGTCCACCCCGTAAGTACCAGGTATTTACAACTATCTACGGCTATTCAAATTCACCGTTAGCTTTGTAACAGCCTAAGGTTTTAAACTTCAGGTGTCTAATGCTAGGTTGGTATCAGGGTATGGGTTTGAGGTTGAGCTTGCTAGGGAGGCCTCATGTTAGGGAGGCTAGGCTTTGGAGGCTTGTTAGCGGTAGGGATGGGTGGGTTGAATGCTACCTATGCCATAGGCGTTGCCTCATAGCCCCTGGTAAGTATGGGGTTTGCGGTGTTAGGCTTAACGTTGATGGTAAGCTGTACACTCTGGTCTACGGTCTGCTAACAGCTGTAAACCTCGACCCTATCGAGAAGAAGCCTCTGATGCACTTCTACCCAGCTAGTAGTGTTGTAAGCATATCCACTGTAGGTTGCAACTTCTTCTGCAAGTTCTGCCAGAACTGGGAGATTAGCCAGAGTAGGCTTGAGAGGGGGCTTGCAGGTGTACAGTTCACATCCGAGAGGATCGTGGAGCTAGCTTTAGCGTACGAAGCACAGGGTATAACCTATACCTACAACGAGCCAACAATATTCTACGAGTTCCTAGAGGATACAGCTAGGCTAGCCCACAAGAGGGGGCTGTTCAACACCATGGTGACAAACGGCTACATGACACCAGAGGCTGTAGACCAGCTAGGAAACCTGATGGACGCTGCAACAGTGGACTTCAAGGGGGGAGGTGATAGGGAGTTCTACAACAAGATAATGAACGTGAGAGACCCGGAGCTCATATACGAGACACTATTAGCAATGAGGGATAAGGGTTGGTGGGTTGAGGTAACAAACCTAGTAGTACCAAAGTACGGGGACAACCCAGAGAACATAAGGAGGATGGCGAGATGGATAGCAGACAACCTAGGCCCGGAAACACCATTCCACCTACTAAGATTCCACCCAGACTACAAGCTAACAGACGTACCATGGACCCCCGTGCAGACGCTAGAGAAGCTAGCCAAGATAGCCATGGATGAAGGGTTAAAACACGTGTACATCGGAAACGTGCCAGGACACCCACTGGAGCACACATACTGCCCAAACTGCGGCTACAAGGTAATAGAGAGGTACGGGTTCACAGTAACAGAGTACAAGTTGAAGGAGGACAACAGATGCCCAAGATGTGGCTATAAGCTAAACATAAGAGGACACTACGTAGGAAGATCAACAGGGTACCCAATACCGCTAATGTGGTAACCCTTTAGCCTCCATAACGGGAGCTCCCTGGATCAGACTTGGTGAGAGTCCTACCTTCAGCGTAGAACTCTTCCTCGCCTAGGGTAACCCCAGCGCTACCGGACATTAGAGCTTTTATAGACCCTAGTCTAGCTTTCAAACCGGTGGGTTCCCCCGGATGGTTAAGGTTAGTAAGGCTGTTATAACTGCTGGTGGCCTTGGTACTAGGCTTCTACCTGCTACCAAGGAGATTCCTAAGGAGATGCTCCCCGTTTATGCTAGAAGCTCTAACGGTGATATCGTTTTGAAGCCCGTCATACAGGTTTTATTCGAGATCCTATACAGCCTTGGTATCAGGAGTTTCTGTATTGTGACTGGTAGGGGTAAGAGGGCTCTTGAGGATCACTTCACCCCAGACTATGGTTTCCTCAACGTTCTCAGGGAGAGGGGGAAGGAGTCTATAGCTAGGGATTTAGAGGATTTCTATAGGATGGTTGAGGACTCAACGATAATATGGGTTAGACAGCCTAAACCCCTGGGCTTCGGCCACGCAGTCTACATGGCTAGATTCTTCGTAGGTGATGACCCCTTCGTTCTAGTAGCAGCTGACACCATAGTCTACCCCAGGAGTTACCTTGAGGTACTACTAGGAGAGTACTCTAATGGTGTCGATGGAGTACTACTTCTGAGAAGCGTCCCAGACCCTAGGGCTTACGGTGTAGCTGTTGTTGATAACGGTTTTGTTGTAAGGGTTGTCGAGAAGCCCAGGGAGCCTCCCTCAAACCTCGCTATAATGCCGTACTACATTCTACCACCCGACATAATGGATGTACTATCCGGTCTAAAGCCCGGTGTTGGTGGTGAGATCCAGCTAACGGATGCTATTGAGGAGCTCGTAGAGAGGGGGTTTAGGTTTAAGGCTGTTGTGATGGAGGATGGTGATTTCGCAGATGTAGGTACACCTGAGGGTTACCTTAGAGCTCTTGAGGTGAGCTACAGGTATGCAGTTGAACGGGGCTAAACTCGTAGAGGATGTTACGTTGAAGCTCGCTATTGAATCCGTAGCCGATAAAGGCTACTTCGAGGGGCTCGATGTGCTTGTAACGGGGTGTGCTGGGTTTATTGGAAGCTGGCTTTCCGAGGCGTTACACAGCCTAGGCTCCAGGGTGACCTGTATTGATAACCTTTCAACGGGTAGGTATGATAACATAAGGGGGCTTGTTGGTAGTAGTAGGTTTAAGCTTGTTGTAGGCGATATTGTGGAGGTCGATCTTGGGGAGGGCTACGACCTCATATTCCACGGTGCAGCCCTCCCAGCACCAGACTATTATATGGCTAAGCCTGTTGAGGCGATGCTACCGGATAGCATAGGCTTCTACAGGGTCCTGAGGGTTGCTGAGAGGAGTGGCTCCAAGGTTGTCCTGATGAGCTCCTCGGAGGTCTACGGTGACCCGGAGGTTGTCCCAACACCTGAAAGCTACTGGGGTAGAGTGAACCCCGTGGGCCCCAGGAGCCCCTACGATGAGAGTAAGAGGTTTGCAGAGGCACTCGCAATGGCGTTCCACAGGGAGTACGGTGTTAGGGTTACCATAGCTAGGATATTCAACACCTACGGTCCACGCCTTGAGCCAGGGGCCCCCTACGCTAGGGTTGTAACGAGGTTTATTGAGAGAGCTCTTAGAGGGGAGCCGTTGGAGGTTCACGGTGATGGTAGTCAGACTAGGTCTTTCACATATGTAAGCGATACCGTGGCAGCACTCCTAACACTAGCCTCCTGTAGTAGGTGTGATGGGGAGGTTTTCAACGTTGGGTCAGATCAAGAGGTTAGCGTAGCTGAGCTAGCGGAGCTAGTGGTAAAGCTAACGGGGTCGAGGTCATCGATAGTCCACGTGAAGCCTAGACCGGATGATCCTAGGAGGAGGAGGCCTGATATAACCAAGATAACATCATATACAGGCTGGAGGCCTAGAGTGTCTTTAACGGATGGTCTGAGTATGACGATCGAGTGGATGAGGTGGAGGATGAGTTGAGCTACAGGATATCAGTGGTTGGTCTAGGCTACGTAGGCTTAATCCACGCTGTCGGTTTCGCAAACCTAGGCTACAGGGTGTTAGGCTACGATGTTGATAGGGTTAAGGTTGAGAAGCTTAGGAGAGGCAGCCCAACCATATACGAGCCCGGCTTGGAGGAGTACCTCACTAGAGCTCTAAGTAGCGGAGCACTCGAGTTCACAGACAACATTGAGGATGCTGTTCTTGGAAGCGACGTGACATTCATAACAGTTGGTACACCAAGCCTACCAGATGGGAGCGTTGACCTAAGCCAGGTCGCATCAGCGGCTAGGGGTGTGGGGAGAGCTCTAAGGCTTAAGAGGGGCTGGCATCTTGTGGTTGTTAAGAGCACAGTACCACCTGGGACGACGGAGGGGTTGGTTGCAGGTATCCTAGAGGAGGAGTCTGGGATGAAGGCGTTCAAGGACTTCGGTGTAGCATCAAACCCGGAGTTCCTAAGGGAGGGTAGTGCCCTCAGGGACTTCTTCAAACCAGATAGGGTGGTCTTAGGTGTTAGGGATGAGAGGAGTAGGGATACACTACTCAAACTCTACGAGCCCATAGAGGCCCCCAAGATCGTGACAACACCTAAAGTCGCGGAGCTAGCTAAGTACGCTTCAAACCTATTCCTAGCAGTCAGGGTAAGCCTTGCTAACGAGGTTGGAGTTGTGTGCAAAGCACTCGGGGTGGACTGCTACGAGGTTCTAGGGATAGTAGGCTTAGACCATAGGATAGGGGGGCACTACCTAAGAGCAGGCCTAGGCTTCGGAGGCTCATGCCTACCAAAGGATGTGAGAGCCTTCATAAGGTTAGCTGAAAGCCTAGGGGTGCAAGCTAGGATAGCAAGGGCAGCTCTTGAGGTTAACGAGGAGCAGCCTAGGAGGGCTGTAGAGCTACTGGAGAAGCACATGGGGAGCCTGAAGGGTAGGAGGATCGGAGTCCTAGGGCTAGCATTCAAACCAGGGACAGACGATGTGAGGGAGTCTAGAGCATTAGACGTTATAAGACTGTTGCTGGAGAAGGGGGCTGAGGTGTACGCAAACGACCCGAAGGCATTGGATAACGCTAGGAGACTGCTAGGAGACAAGGTTAAACTCGTGGAGAACCCGCAGGAGCTCGTAGACGCGGTTGAAGCGGTGATCATAGCAACGGAGTGGAGCGAGTACGAAAACCTAGACTACAGGGGTAAAATAGTGGTGGATGGGAGAAGAGTAGAGGGGGCTAGGCGTACAGCGAAGGTATACGAGGGTTTGTGTTGGTGAAGCCCAGGATATCGTGCTTCATGATTGTTAGGAACACTCTGAGCCAAGGCTACCCGTTCGTAGAGGCTATAGCGCAAGCACTACCAGTATGCGATGAAATGCTAGTAGGAGACGGGAGATCAACAGACGGAACACTAGAAATATTGAGGAGGTTGGAACAGTTAAACCCGAAGATAAGAGTATACGTAGACCCATGGCCCGGAAAGGGGTTCGCACACGACCTAAGATGGGCAACAAACAGGATGATGCAGAAGTGCAGAGGAGAATACATACTATACATACAGGCAAACGAGGTGATACACGAGAAAAGCTGGGACTATTTGAGAAACATACACGAAATATGGCCTGTGACTTGGACGTTCTCCCTACCCTTCTGGTGGCTTGTTAGGGATCTATGGTTTGGTGAGACTTACAGGCTTAGGATGGGTAGGAATATTGGGATACTTGAGGCTGAAGCTGATGCTTTCACCTTAGGGCTTAAGAAGACTTTCATGTTGAAGGAGTTCTTTAAGGCTTTAGTTAACCCTTATTACTTCGCACGGATAATCTACAGGGGGTTGCATAGCATATACGCTTACAAAAAGGGATCGCCAAGGTATTCGCTCCCAGTGGTCCTACCTAGACCGATATTCAGGTACGCTGTCGTCTACCCCCTAGACTACATTAGGAAGATGCGTGGGAGGCTAGAATTCTGGAAGAAAGACCCTAGTATGGCTAGCGTAGAAAAGCAGATCCGGGAGCTGGAAGCTCTAGCACTAAAGGAGGAGGATCAAGATAAGATAGCCAGGAGAATACTAGATATTATGAGAGCTGAAACATGGAAGTTGGGAGTACCGCCATCCCTATACCCCGATCACATGCTAAAGATACCTGTAGAGGAGCACCCTAAGATAATGAGAGAGCTAATCCTGGATAAGGAGCATAAGGTGTACTATATCAGAGAGGAGCTCTACAAAACGATATCGGAGATGAAGTAGCTACTAGGAGGTCAATCCAAGTGACTGTATGCTCTGAGACCGTGCCTATGTTCATAATTAACTATAACGGTCTAGAAAGCTTAGGATCTACATTCCTAAAGGTTGTAGAGAAAGCCGTTGTAGCCTCAACCTACATGGATAACATTAAGGTTATCCTAATTGATAACGGATCTAAGGATAAGAGCGCGGATATAGTGCAAGAAAGGTTTTGGGATACAGTAACCCTCTTAAGGCTTAAATCCAATCTAGGACACTCTGGTGGAGTTAACGTTGCTCTCAAAAGGTACATCACTATCACTGGCTCTACTCCAAGATACGCGTTTGTAATGGATAACGACTATGCCATTGTAAACC